>CAZEKO010000089.1:0-7930 GCA_964512775.1 uncultured Bacteroides sp.
TAACAGCCGGTAATCGATAATGTGAATGTTGTAGTAATAAAAATTCAGGATTTCTGTATAATGATATCCTTTCCTTGCCATATTAATAGCGCCTTCCTGGCTAAGACCTACCCCATGGCCATATCCCTTTCCCTTAAGATGGAATGAATCATCCTTAAAAACAACTGAAAAAAACGCTGATTTCAGGTTCCAGTCTTCACGTATTTTCCGGCACTCAAGCTTTTTTTCACCAACCTGATAATACTTAGCGCGGTGCTGCTGAGTGGATTCAAAACGGCGATAATCAGGCTTTTTCCCGATGGTAAAGCCATTATTCTTAAGATAATCAAGCCATTCCGCTGCGCTGATCACCACTTCCCATTTTTCATTTGGCTGTCCGATGCTGAAAGGATCAAGCACAGCTTTCAGATATGGCATAGGAGTCAGCCACACTTTTTCCGATCCCTGGGTTTCCCCTCCGCTGTTTGAATGAAATGCTGCAATTACGGGGACAGAGTCAGAATCTGTAATTATAAGTCCCTCTGTTACTTCCACTGCAATCTCAATATTCTCATTCCAATGATGCATCCCATTGTATGCCTGGCAATGAACATCATCGCAAAGATTATAACCTTCAGAAAGGTGTTTTTCAAGATTTTTTATGGCATAAGTCCGGCAGATTATGGCTTGTACCTTATAGAAACCATCGGGAACAGAAGGGCCTGCCTCTGACATCACGACACCCATTATATATTGCTCAAGATCGATAATGTTAATCAGTTCAATATTGCCATGTGACAGACTTGCCTTAATTTTTCCAAGATATTCCCTGCTATGCAGCACTGGTTGGGCTGGTTTAAACCTGAGGCTGCTGCGCTCTGTCATCGGAGCGAAAAGAACATCCTGCACCTGTGACCACCCGCCATTTTTTTCTCTCATCCATAATGCATCCTGGTAGACTCTTATAAAAATATTATCACCGTCTTTTATTGACTTGTCGTCATATCCGGGAGAGACCAGAGAATAACTTCCTGCAGGGCAATTTATCATGACCGAATTGATCAGGTTGGGATAGAATAACCGTATCCGGATTTCTGCCGTTAGTCCCTTTGGATTTATCAAAAGCAGAAACAAAAAAATTAAGGAGTATTTCGGCTTCATTCTCCTGACTTATTATCTCTGGATTCTTTAAGCAAATCAACCACACGCCTGCCAATCCTTCCGGAAGCTCCCGGAGTCCCAAGAATATTTCTCAGCTCAACATAATTGTCAAGCATTGCCTGACGGTAATCTTTATTAAATAAAATCCTCTTAAGTTCTTCACTAATGCACTTGCTGATATTGAACTGAAGTAGCTCCTTCACCACTTCCTTTCCCATTATGAGGTTTACCAGTGAGAAAAAACGTACGTGAACAAAATGTTTACCAACATTATAAGTAAAAGAACCCATTTTATAACAGACAACTTCCGGCACCATCATCAGTGCAGTTTCCAGTGTGGCAGTGCCAGATGTAACTACAGCCGCTGAAGCCTGCTTAAGCAAATCATAGGTCTGATTATATACTATGTTGGTATTATGGCCTTTCATATACTGGTTATACAGGGAAGGATCGACACCCGGAGCTCCAGCAATAATAAACTGATATTCAGGGAAATGAGGGATAACTTCCAGCATTTCTGGGAGGCAATAATGAATTTCCTGTTTTCTGCTGCCTGGAAGTAAGGCAATTACAGGTTTCCCGGAAAGTAATCCGGCAGATATCAATTCAGGAGTTCTGCCTTTTTCATCCAACTTCTCCTGGATGGCATCCAGAATGGGATTCCCATGATATTCCACATGAAAATCATAATTCCTGTAAAATTCCACCTCAAAAGGCAGGATGACGAACATTTTGCTGATTGTCTCGCGGATGGTTTTTACACGGCTTTTATTCCATGCCCAGACTTTAGGAGAAATATAATAAAAGACTTTTAATCCCTTCTTTTTCGCATATTTTGCAATGCGCATGTTAAATCCGGGAAAATCTATAAGAATGATTACATCCGGTTGAAATTTAATAATATCAGATCTGCAAAGACCCAGGTTCCTGCGGATGGTTGATAGATTCAGCAGTACTTTGACTACACCCATAAAAGCCATTTCCCTGTAGTGCCTTACCAGTGTTCCTCCCTGGCTTTGCATCAGGTCACCTCCGAAATACCGGAAATTTGCATTTTTATCTGCCTCCCGGATTCCTTTCATCAGGTTGGAGCCATGCAGATCGCCTGATGCTTCTCCCGCAATGAGGTAGTATTTCATTATTATAATAGAAACTTAGCACCGACAATGATAAATCCAACCACAAAGGTACTTAATAGTACACCCCGTGCAGAATACAGGTAGTTCAGCCAGATAAATATAAAAAATACAAGAAGATTTGGAATGACACACAGACTGAGTAGTGAACTCAGTACTTTTTTCTGCATCAGCATCTTGAAGAATCCATCCATGTCATACTGGTCGAAACGAATTTTGTAGGCAATAAAAACAGTAATCGCAGGTAATAAAATACCAAGGATAGTACCCAGCCAGATATTGTCAACTTTAGATTTCATCAGTTGAATTTCCATTTTTTAAGCTGTGGCAATGCTTTATATGATGTGAGATCCGGATGAACAGGCACTATTGAAATATAATTGTTATGAAGCGCCCACTCATCAGTGTCATCAGCCTCTGGCTCCTGGTTAATAAAATCACCTGTTAACCAGAAATATGTTCTGTTCTGCGGATCAGTCCGCTGATCAAATTCTTCCACCCATAAACCCTTTGTCTGTCTGCAGATCTTTATACCCTTGATTTCTTCTGAATGATTAACAGGAAAATTCACATTGAGGCAGGTACCCTGTGGTATTCCGTTTTCCAAAGCACGGTGAATAATATTTTCTACATGTTTTACTATGCCGCTGAAATCGGCATCCGGCGAATAATCGAGCAATGACAGGCCGATTGATGGTATCCCATTAATGCACCCTTCAATAGCCGCAGCCATTGTGCCTGAATAGACAATACTGGCTGAAGAATTAGATCCATGATTTATTCCTGAAATGATCATATCTGGACGCCTGTCGAGAAGTTTATTAAGAGCAAGCTTAATACAATCCACAGGAGTTCCGTTACAGCTGAACACAAAACAATCATTTTCCTGTATAACTTTTCTAATCCTGATAGGCGTTTTGACAGTTATGGCATGCGACATTCCTGACTGGCTCTCCTGGGGTGCAACAACATATAATTTGCCCATCTTCCTGACGATATCAATAAGTGTTTTGAGTCCTTTGGCATGAACACCATCATCATTTGTTACCAGAAATAACCTGTCTTTAACCTTCTTCACTTCCTCAGATTTTAACAATCCACAAAGATAGAAAAATATGGGCAACGGGGCTGTATCATATTTTTCCTAAATTTGTTCATCAATTTTTCATTCATCATTTAAAATGAAAATCTCTCTAAACTGGCTTAAGGATTACATTGATACCAATCTCAGTACAAAAGAACTGGCCGATATTTTAACAGATATTGGACTTGAGGTTGAGGGTATAGAAACATTCGAATCAATACGCGGAGGACTCAAGGGATGTGTTATCGGCAAGGTTATCTCATGTGAAAAACATCCGGACGCCGACCGACTTTCATTGACAACCGTCGATATCGGGAAGGGGAGCCATTTACCTGTTGTGTGCGGCGCACCGAACGTACAGCAGGGACAGAAGGTAGTGGTTGCGACTATTGGGACAACCCTGTATAAAGGTGAAGAGAGCCTGACTATACAAAAAACAAAGTTACGTGGTGCAGTTTCTGAAGGAATGATTTGTGCCGAAGATGAATTAGGACTGGGGAATTCTCATGAAGGGATTATGGTGCTCCCCCCGGAGGCAAAGGTTGGTATGCCAGCTTCCGAGTATTTCAATATCACATCTGATACTATTTTCGAAATCGGCCTCACTCCAAACAGAATTGAAAGCGCTTCACATTATGGTGTAGCCCGGGATCTCGCCACATTTTTAAGTCTGAACAGCATAGTTCAACTCAGAAAACCCGGAATCGAAGATTTTGTCCAGGACAATAATGATCTGCTGATTAATGTCGTTATTGAAAATACAGTCGGATGCAGGAGATATTCAGGTATTACCATAACCGGTATTACAGTAACTGAATCTCCTGTCTGGCTGAAAAACCGCCTCCTGTCCATTGGCCTCAATCCAATAAATAACGTCGTAGATATTACCAACTTTGTTCTTCATGAACTTGGCCAGCCGCTTCATGCTTTTGATGCCGACAAGATTGCTGGTGGTAATGTGGTGGTCAAGACACTGGAAGAGGGAACATCTTTTATCACGCTTGACGGAATAGAGAGAAAATTATCACGGGAAGATCTTATGATCTGCAACAAAAAAGAAGGAATGTGCATTGCAGGAGTCTTTGGAGGAGCAGAATCAGGTGTAACCAGTCAGACCAAAAATATTTTTCTTGAAAGTGCATGCTTCAATCCAACTTTTATCAGGAAAACGGTCAGGAGACATGGCCTGAATACTGATGCCTCATTCCAGTTTGAACGAGGAACAGATCCTGGCATAACAGTGTACGCCCTGAAACGTGCTGCCATGCTTATCCGTTCAATAACAGGTGGCAAAATCTCATCATCTGTGGTGGATATCTGCCCGGAGCCAATTCAACCTGTTCAAGTCAAGGTTTCATTCAATAATATCGACCGGCTTGTCGGAAACAGGATAGACAGAAAGATTATAAAAAAAATATTGCATTCCCTTGAAATTAATATCCTTAAAGAAGATAATGACGACATGGTGCTGTCTATTCCCACCTACCGTATTGACGTTACCAGAGAAGCTGATGTAGTTGAGGAAGTACTAAGGATGTATGGGTATAATAATGTAATTATTGATAAGAACGTTACCTCTATTCTCTCCTATTCTGAAAAACCTGATAATTACAGGTTGATTAACGTTATATCGGATTATCTGACAGCCAATGGATTCAATGAAATAATGAATAATTCTCTTTCAAAAGAGATCTATTATGAACATGATAAAAAGTCAATCTCATTATATAATCCTTTGAGTAATGAACTGAATCGCCTGAGGACCACTCTTTTCTTTGGTGGAATGGAGAGCATCGCATTTAACATAAACAGACAGAGGCCAAATCTCAGATTATATGAATTCGGCAACTGTTATCTCTATGCTGAAACTGACGCGGATAACATACTCAACAATTACAGGGAAGAGCTGCATCTTTCGATTTTCATAACAGGTAACAGGTCTGATGGCAACTGGATTGAGAAAGACAAGTCTTCATCATATTTTGAGCTGAAATCATATACTGAAAATATCCTGCTGAAAACAGGGATCCAAAATTATAATATTAAGACAACCACCTCAGACAAAGATTTTATTAATGAAGGCGTTGCTTTCCTTAAAGAAAGGAAAGAAATTGCAGTAATTGGCATTGTAAATGACAAATGGCTTAAGTTTTTTGATTTAAAAAACCCGGTCTTTTACACGGATATTAATTGGGCTCTTCTGTCAGGAATGTTAACTGTTAAACCTGTTACTTTTAAGGATCTTCCGCGATTCCCCGAAGTGAAGCGTGACCTTTCAATGGTGCTGGAAAAAAAAGTTACATATGAAGAAATCCGAAAGCTGGCATTTCAAACTGAAAAAAAATTACTTAAAAAAGTAATTCTGTTTGATGTTTATGAAGGAGACAAAATTGAAAAGGATAAAAAATCTTATGCTATCAGTTTTATACTGCAGGATGAAAATAGAACACTTACTGATAACCTGATAGAGAAAATAATAAATAATCTTGCCGGGGTTTTCGAAAAACAGCTCGGGGCTCAAATCAGAAGATCATGAAATCAATTCCGATCGAAATTTTTCATGGTGATATAACAACTTTATCTGTCGATGCAATCGTCAATGCTGCCAATTCTTCCCTTCTTGGAGGAGGAGGCGTTGATGGTGCTATCCACAGGGCAGCTGGTCCCGGGCTTCTCCAGGAATGCAAATCTCTTGGTGGATGTCTTACAGGTGAAGCAAAAATTACAAGCGGTTATAATCTTCCAGCAAAATTTGTCATACATACTGTCGGACCGGTTTGGAAAGGGGGTAATAATAATGAAGAAGAGTTGCTGGCCAACTGCTACAGGAGCTGTCTCAGGATTGCTGAAAATATGAAACTGAAGAGCCTTGCATTCCCTAATATCAGTACCGGTGTTTACGGTTTCCCAAAAAAACAGGCCGCTTCTGTGGCAATCAGGGAAGTTAAAGATTTTTTCAGTAAAGAACGGAAAATAGAAAAGATCATATTTGCTATTTTCGATACAGAGAATCTTAAGATCTATAAGGAGCTTTTAGATTGACACAACCCTCCTCTTTTCATTTACCTCTTTCTGCAAAACTTCTATTCTGAAAATAATAAATGATGGCTACAGGTATTGCAAATATGGAAAATTTCTATAATTTTACTTCAGAACGCATTTTAACCCTGGTTACTAATTTATCGTTCTAACCACTAAACCTAAGACAACCTGGCTGAAATTCAGCCAGGTTTTTTTGCAACTATTTTTGTTTATTTTACTATCTTGAGCAATTTTCATGACGGAAATTCCATTTTGATGGAAAATCAGTTAACACATAAAGATCTCATACGTGCGAAGGAAGAGCTCGAAAAAAAAGTCAAAAAGCTGACTAAAGAGCTAAAAGAACGATCAATTCTTAAGCCAGAGGCTGATTCACTTTTCTCCGAATTATTCAACAAACATAGCTGTATTATCCTTCTTCAAAAAGAAAATGTCGGAAATCAGCCAGGAAAAATTATTATGGCTAATCCTGTCGCTAAAAAAGTACTTGGGTATTCAGAGGAGGAATTGCGGAAGATGAACCTTTCTGATCTGTTTGATAAAAAAACTGTCAAGAAACCTTCTAAAGAAATACAAACAGCAGGGATTTTTCAATATGAACAAACACTGCTGACCAAAAACCACAAATCCATACCTTTCGAAATACATTCCCAGGAATTCGCTCATAAGGGATCCAATTATACGTTCATTGTTATTCATGATTTAACCAGCCGTAAAAAACTGACTGAGGCTCTTCAAGCCAGAGAAGAGAATTTCAAACGTATTATTGAAAATCTGGGTTCTGAATACATTTTTTATACCCATGATCTGCATGGAATGACCACTTATATTAGTCCTTCAGTAAAGAAACTGCTCGGTTATTCCCAGGAAGAAGCACAGAGGAATTTCAGGGAATTCCTTACAAATGCAGATATAAACAAGAAAGCACTTGTACATTCAGAACTTAGCCTTAAAGGGATCAGACAGCCACCTTTTACCAGCATACTTTATCACAGGGATGGTTCAGTACGTATTTTTTATAATACTGAAATCCCTGTGATAGATGAATCCGGTAAGGTCATTGCAGTTGAAGGTATGGCACGTGATATTACGGAAACGCTTAAATCCGAGGAACAGCTCAAACATCAGGAAGAACGTTTTCGTCTTCTTGTCGAAACCATCGAAGAGGTTTTCTGGATATTTGACCTTAAACAGGATAAACTTCTGTATATCAGTCCAAAATATGAGAAGGTGTACGGGAAACCAATTGAAAGCCTGTATGCTAACCCGGGATCATTTCTGAAAACATTGTACACTGAGGATATCCCAATGGTGAAAAAAGCATATCAGCAAATTGAAAAAGGTAAAGGATTCGATTTTGAGTACAGGATAAAAACTCCCGATGGTCTTATCCGGTGGATTTGGTCCCGCTCCTTCATAATTCCTGATGATAAAAAGAAACCGTCCCTGGTTCTTGGTACTGCCTTTGAGATCACCGACAGGAAAAGGGTACAGCTGGACAAAAATCTTCTTGCCGCTATCGTCGAGA
>CAZEKO010000090.1:0-7812 GCA_964512775.1 uncultured Bacteroides sp.
TTCTTTAGATATCAGATCTATTATTTCGGGAATATCAGGTTCCGCTCCATCAATGATATATTTTGATTTCAGGTAGAAAGGTTCCCTTTCCTTCAGTTTTTCATTGATATATTCTGCCAGTTCAGCGGTCGAAAGGTCACGTATCAGAGGCCGTTCATACTTCGAACCTTTAAGGCGGTTTAAAAGATCTTCAGCTGTCATTTTTAAATAAATTGATATTCCGTTTTTATTAATAATTTCCATATTATCCCAGCGGCATGGCACCCCTCCGCCAGTTGATACAACAACATCCTCCATTCCAGAGATCCTCTTGATCAATTCATGTTCCATTCTGCGAAACTCCTCTTCCCCTTTCTCATCAAATATCCTGTTTATGGGCATTCCACTTTCCTCTTCAATTACCCGGTCCATGTCAATAAATGAATATTTCAGCCTCAAGGCAAGTCTTTTGCCAGCAGTCGATTTACCAGAACCCATAAAACCAATCAGGAATATTCTCATTCTATATAATTATAAATATTCGGGGCTGTATATCTAAAACTCCAGCCTCATCTGCCCGTTTTTAATTTCTTTTATTTCATCCGATGGTACTATTGGTTCGGATGAATCATCGTCCTGTTCCTCTGCAATGACATTTTCTTTTTCTTTTTCAGTCTGTATAAGCGGTTCCAGCTCCTGAATCATCTCAACCTGATATTTTGTAAGTCTCTTTCCGCGGGCCTTGTAGCTTTTTATACCAATAAATTCAGCCACTTCAATAATCTCAGGATCTTTGCCTTTATTTTTGCCACCGAATTTTATTTCGAAACGGGGGTATTCGACCTCAGTAAGTTTAATCAGTCTTGATTCAGGGTGATCACCTATAAAGCTGGTAAGTTTTTCGACTGGTTCCAGGACAAACCTTTTAATATAGTGATAATTCTGTTCGGCATCAAAATATATTGCTGAGTACACTTTATTTTCCCGGTATTTTTCTATTATCATAAGATCATCTTCAAAATGATTCTCAAGATCAAATGTGCTAAGCCTGTAACCTCCTGATTTTGTAACAACCAGAAGTTTATCATGTCCGCTGAATTCTCCAAGCAGCCTGCCTCTGCCATCAGCATTGAGTCTGATAACATCCTCATCGAACCATATTTTTCTTCCACCCAGTGTCGACACACCTTTTTCTTTCATCACAATTTTCTGGACAGCATATCTGGTAAGTATATTTCCCCTTGCATCCCTGCCTTTAATTGCCATTTCACTGAAATCCATTTCAAAAATCTGGTTCCTGAGCCTTGCTTTTGGTTTAAGAAAAACTTTCACCACTTCTGCTTCGCCATTTGGATTGGCACTTAAATAAAGTATCCTGGAATTATTATTATTTTTTGTGAGATTATATTCTTTATCACGGGTAATGCCCATAATTGGGCATCTTTTCATCATGGCATGGCTGGTCTTGCCATCCAGGTATATAATATTATAGATTGTTCTGGTATCGTTTTTCTTGAATACTGCGATATGAATGATATCCTTTCCGGCAAAAACTTTATCAGCCACCCTTGTTATCATACAGCCACCATCCTTCCGGATGGTAATTACATCGTCAATATCAGAACAGTCGCT
This sequence comes from uncultured Bacteroides sp., assembly GCA_964512775.1. Classification (GTDB taxonomy): domain Bacteria; phylum Bacteroidota; class Bacteroidia; order Bacteroidales; family SM23-62; genus LJUQ01. Next base: position 1,612 of record CAZEKO010000090.1, read on the forward strand.
TACAAATTCATCTTTTTTCAGACCGGTACCAAAGAAACCTTCTTTCCTGTTTACGTAAAGCTTCTGGTTTGTGGCTACTACTTTAGTAGCTACAATGGTATCAAAGTTCCTTATTTCGGTTCGGCGATCCCTTCCTTCACCATATTTCTTCCTGATCTGCCGGAAATAATTTATTGCAAACTGAACCATATTTGCCAGATGGTTTTTTACTTCCTCAATTTCATTTTCAACATTTTTTATATGCTCATCTGCCTTGAATGAATCGTATTTTGATATCCGCTTAATCTTTATTTCGATAAGATTAATAATATCTTCCCTTGTTACTTTACGCCGGAGCAGTTTTTTGTAAGGCTTAAGGCCGATTTCTATTGTTTCAATTATGCTTTCAAAGGTTTCACAATCTTCAATGTTCCTGTAAATTCTTTTTTCTATAAAGATTTTTTCAAGTGAGGAGAAATGCCAGTCTTCTTCCAGCTCTTCCATTCTGATCTCCAGTTCTTTCCTCAAAAGATTCACAGTATCATCAACATTCTTTTTGAGGACTTCGCTTACACCAAGAAATCGCGGTTTATTATCTTCAATAACGCAACAGTTAGGTGATAAAGGTATTTCACAATCAGTAAAAGCATAGAGGGCATCTATGGTTTTGTCTGGTGAAACACCCGGGGCGAGCTGAATGATAATTTCAACCTTTTCTGCAGTGTTGTCATCTATCTTTTTTATCCTGATCTTGCCTTTATCATTCGCTTTAATTATGGACTCAATCAGTGATATGGTAGTCTTGCTGTAAGGAATCTCAGTAATGACAAGGTTTTTCTTATCAAGCTTTTCGATCCTGGCACGTACTCTTATCATCCCTCCCCGCAATCCATCGTTATATCTTGATATATCTACAAGTCCTCCTGTCGGAAAATCCGGATATATGACAAATTCTGTTTTTTTCAGATAACTGATAGCCGAATCTATCAGTTCAATGAAATTATGAGGAAGGATCCTTGATGCAAGCCCCACTGCGATCCCTTCCACTCCCTGGGCAAGCAGCAACGGAAATTTAACCGGTAATGTAACAGGTTCCTTATTCCTGCCATCGTATGAAAGTTTCCAATCTGTGGTTTTCGGATTGAAAACGACTTCAAGTGCAAGTTTTGACAACCTGGCCTCAATATATCGTGGTGCAGCCGCATTATCTCCTGTAAAAATATTTCCCCAGTTACCCTGGGTATCGATAAGTAGGCATTTCTGGCCCAGCTGAACGAGAGCCTCACCGATAGAGGCATCTCCATGTGGATGGAACTGCATTGTATGCCCGATGATATTCGCCACCTTGTTATAGCGACCGTCATCAAGCTTTTTCATTGAATGCAGAATACGCCTTTGAACAGGTTTTAGCCCATCGTTGATATGCGGGACAGCTCTTTCCAGGATTACATAAGATGCATAATCCAGAAACCAATCCTGGTACATGCCTGAAAGATGAATTACTTTGTGCAATTCATCCGGAGGTATATTATTATTCTGGCCTTCAGGAACCGGAATCTGATCCCCGTTGTTTCCGTTTAAAGGATCATGGTTTTCAGTTGCATCCTGGCCTGTATTCGAATTCTCCCTGAGCATATCTAACTATATTTGATCAGCGGTTACCAGGTCTTCTTCAATCTTTAAGTTTTCAATTATAAAATCCTGGCGTTCAGGCGTATTTTTACCCATATAGAATTCAAGCAATCCTGAAATTCCGTCTTCACGGCTCAGGGTGATTGGTTCAAGTCTTATATCTTTACCAATAAAAAATTTGAATTCATCAGGGGATATTTCACCCAATCCCTTGAACCTGGTAATTTCAGCTTTTTCACCTAATTTTCTTAACGCACGTTGTTTCTCAACCGCATCATAACAATAAATTGTTTTTTCCTTATTTCTTACCCTGAAAAGGGGAGTTTGGAGGATATATAAATGGCCATTTCGGATCAGGCCCGGAAAGAACTGGAGAAAAAATGTGATCAGCAGTAACCTGATATGCATCCCATCAACATCTGCATCAGTTGCAATCACAACATTCTTATACCTTAGATTGTCCAGGTCTTCTTCAATATTCAATGCAGATTGCAGCAGGTTGAATTCCTCATTTTCATACACGATCTTTTTTGTAAGGCCGTAAGTATTTAACGGCTTTCCTTTAAGGCTGAAAACCGCTTGAGTCTCTACATCCCTGGAAGTTGTAATAGAACCGCTTGCTGAATCACCTTCTGTTATAAAAATTGTTGAATCAAGCCTGCGTTCATGATCAGAGTTATAATGTACTTTGCAATCACGTAATTTCCTGTTATGAAGATTGGCCTTTTTTGCCCTTTCCTTGGCTATTTTCTGGATGTTTGAAATAGCTTTTCTTTCCTTTTCTGAATCTGTAATTTTTCTATGCAGGATATCTGCCGTTTCAGGATGTGTATGAAGATAATCGTCAAGATGTTTTTTTACAAAATCACTTATGAAATTCCTTATAGATGTCCCCCCGGGTTCCATATCTTTTGATCCCAGCTTGGTCTTAGTCTGCGATTCGAAAACCGGCTCCTCGATTTTAATGCTGAATGCCGCAACTATGGATTGCTTAATATCGGAAGGATCAAAATCCTTTTTATAAAACTCACGGATTGTTTTTACTACGGCTTCCTTGAAAGCAATAAGATGAGTGCCGCCCTGCACGGTGTTTTGACCATTAACAAAACTGAAATATTCTTCTGTATATTGATTGCCATGAGTTAAAGCCATTTCAAAATCATGGTTCTTGAGATGGATGATGGGATAAAGGCCTGGAGAATCCATATTTTCACCAAGCAGGTCAAGCAGCCCATTTTTTGAGTGGAATTTTTGACCGTTAAGGGTAATTGTTAATCCGGAATTCAGGAAAACGTAATTTTTAATAAGAGACTCAAGGTATTCCGATATGAAATGGTACTTACCAAACATAACTTTGTCAGGGACAAAGCAGACAAGGGTTCCATCTGATAATTCGGTCTTTTTCTCCTTTTCATCCCTGGTGATTTCGCCACATGAAAATTCCGCAGCTTTTACTTTACCTTCCCTGAATGATTGTATTTCAAAATTCGATGAAAGTGCATTCACAGCCTTGATTCCAACACCATTCAGTCCGACAGACTTCTTAAATGCCTTGGAATCATACTTTGCACCTGTATTCATTTTTGAGACAACATCTACAACTTTGCCAAGTGGAATGCCCCTTCCAAAGTCTCTCACTTTTACAAGACGGTCATTTATAGTAATCTCAATAGTCTTTCCAAATCCCATCATAAACTCATCAACAGCATTATCAAGTACTTCCTTAAGAAGGACATAAATCCCGTCATCCCGTGATGATCCATCTCCAAGCTTGCCAATATACATACCAGGCCTCTTCCTGATATGCTCTTTCCAATCAAGCGTCTGAATATGCTCCTCTGTGTACTGAACCGACATGATTTTTCGGATTTGGCACAAATATAAATAAAAGAACATAGGCTCAGGAAATTGTTTTTCAACAGGAGTATTAACACAATGGCCTCCTGAAACTCCCTCCAGATCAAAGATTTCTGATTTTTTTCAACGGGTGTTATTAGTCGGGAAATTAACCCTGAACTATAAAGACAAACAAGTCTTTATTTATAAATAGCAGATTATCAATATGTTAAAATTTTTTGATAAATTATATCCAAATAATATGCTAATATTCAGATATTTACAATTCGATTGCGATAACATTAAATTCAGTCTTGTTCCCTTCGATATCTGATTGGGCCAATTTAAAATAATTTTATCATAATTGTTTATATTCTTCTATCATCATTTCCCTTACCTCATTCATAAGTTCCTTGGGTGTTTTTCCCCTGAAACTTTCGTACGAAATCTCTGGCAATATTTTAGCGGTAATCCTTTCCTTTCCGGTCATGATGATTTTACCCTTGAAAATGGTATTGGCTGTTCCGTTCAGTATAACAGGAATCAAACCCACCTGATTTTCCAGTGCCATTCTGAATGCACCATCTCTGAAAGGACCTATTCCTCCGCCCAGATACCTGGTCCCCTCAGGAAACATAAGCACTGAATTACCACTTCTTAATGTATCTTTGATTTTTCTCATCATTTTTAAATAACTTCCTCTGCTGCCTCTGTCGATTTCAATATACCTGTTCAACCGCATTAGCCAACCGATTATCGGAATATTGAAATTTTCCTTTTTGGATACCCATTTATAATGCCTGAACAAACCGTATAGGACAAGAATATCAACCATTGACTGGTGATTTGAGATAATTACATAAGTTCTCCCCCATTTAACGTTTTTTCTTCCGGTCATTTTAAGTGACCACAAAGGATTTAGCCAGATATAGCTGTGCCCCCAGAAGCATGAGAATTGGTGCAATATTATAAGTTTCCTGTCGAATGGCAGAGTTGCTATCCAGATTATTAATGCGATCGCAAAACAACCTATGTTGGTCAGCACAAACCAGATCCAGTAAAGGACAGAGAAAATAATGAGGATCAGTCGTTTTAGCATGTGTTTACTATTTCAATATTTCAAAAAAATACTTTAATCAATTCCTCAGGATTAATCCTGTTAGAAACATCCCTCAATTCAGCTTGTTTTAGAATTCCAATTATGGTATCCTCCTCGTGTTTCTGGCCCGTAAGGGCTGATTCAAGTGTTTCCCGAAGTGATGATTCGAGAAGATTTCCTGAAATGGTTATTTTTATGATATGAGCTTTTTCGACCTGCAGAAAGATACCTAAATGAAATCCTGAAATATCTACCATCCTGTTAAGTTTATAAGGAGGTGAATACCCAAAATTCCATTCCCATTTAGAATATTTATAATTAACCAGATTCTTAATTTTCTGATTATCAGAGCTTTTCAGTTCAATTATTCTTGAATCGGGATCTTCTTTAATGATATGCTGAAAAAAAATATTCCCGAATTCTTTTATATTCATTTTGATGCTGAGCTGATCAGCTATATTAGTGGTACTACTTCTTACAGATTTAACTGCTCTATCCAGATATTTTTGTGAATCAACCTGTAAGGCTTCTGAAAGGTCAGTAAGATTTGTATTGAAAAGAAGGGTTCCGTGATGTAAAATGCGGTTCTTAAAAACATGCTCAGCATTACCGGAAACTTTATATCTATTCACCACAATACTGTTTTTCCCTTCAAAACTTGCTTTAAGTCCCAGTTCCGTAAGAAAATTAAGCACCGGTTGCATATGTCTCCTGAAATTGACAAGTTCACCTTCCCTGCCATTCCTTATAAAAGAAAAGTTCAGGTTCCCGGGATCATGCCAGACAGCTCCACCTCCTGATATTCTTCTGACAACCTTTATATTATTTTCTCTTATATAGTCATAGTTAATCTCTGCATATGCATTTTGATGTTTTCCAATTATTACGGATGGCTCATTGATGTATAGCAGAAAATATTCCTGATCGGATTCCTGCAGAAAATATTCTTCAGCGGCAATATTAAAATATGGATCTGTTATATCATTCCTGATGCAAAGCATGGTCAGGAATTTTTAGGAAATATATTTATTTTCTTTTCAGCAAATAAGAACAATCTGTATATCAGAACTCCAATCAAAAATCCATATAAAGCACCCACCAATACATCTCCCGGATAATGTATCCCAAGGTAAATCCTGCTATAACTCACGAGTGTGGCCCAAAAAATTATAAAAATTGAATAATACTTATTCCTGATGATCAGAAGTGTAAATGTTGCTATTGCAAAGGTATTTGCCGCGTGGGATGAGATGAATCCATATTTACCGCCGCAATGGCCTTTTACCAGATGAACCAGTCCGGATATTTCCGGTTCATGACACGGTCTCAGGCGTTTAAAGACTTCTTTAAATAAGTGAACTGAGCCCTGATCACTCAAGGTAATTAACAGAGCCACCATAACCAGGATAATAACTACTTTCCATTTAAAACGATAGATGAGCCAACCTGTAATAATCAGGTAGAGTGGCAGCCAGATTAACCGGTCGCTAATCCACCACATTACCTGATCCCAGAATGGAGAGTTCAGTCCATTCAAAAACAGAAACAGATTCCTGTCAATATGATCAAGGAATTCCAGCATTTTTTAATTCAATCCACCGATTACTTATAAAATAATCTCTAATGATAATCCAGATCCCGATCCTGATCCTGAT
>CAZEKO010000091.1:0-2429 GCA_964512775.1 uncultured Bacteroides sp.
CAAGGTGTAAAATTTTTAAAATACATATATGAAAAACAAAGAGTATTTGATCGTAATTTCTTTCATTTTTGTAATGGTTGGCTGTACATTAAAGAATCAGTCCCCTTACAACATAGTCGATTTTGGGGCTAAAGCCGATGGCAAAACCGTGAATTCCTCTGCTATTCAGAAAGCGATTAATGTATGTAATCAAAATGGGGGCGGCACTGTCATTATTCCTGCAGGCAAGTTTATTACTGGATCAATCCGCATGCTGAGTAATGTGAATCTCTATCTTGAACCTGGAGCCATTCTGACTGGCAGTCCTGATACTGATGATTACCGTTTAGAGGGGAAAAGGCATGGAATGATCTTCGCATACAGGGCAAGGAATATTTCCATCAGTGGAGAAGGAGAAATTAATGGCCAGGGATCACTATTCCATATAAACGGACAGGCACATCTTTTACAGGATTTCGACCGGAAATTCACCCGGCAGGGAGATCTTTATGCTCCGCTTGACATATTCCCTCCCGACGGACCAATTAAATATGATACACGTCCGGGTATGATGATCGTGCTGGAACAATGTGAACAGGTCACAATAAAAGATGTCACACTTAAGGATTCCCCAGTATGGACAATCCGTATAGGAGACTGTGACGATGTTCTGGTTACCGGGATTTCCATCCAAAATAACCTCCTGATCCCTAACAGCGATGGGATACATTGCACTACTTCAAGAAATATAAGAATTTCAGATTGTGATATCAGGGCAGGTGATGACGCCATCATTGTTACAGGATTCACGACTGATGATTACTTTACCGGTGATACCATTGTGCCTGCAGATTATCCAGACAGGGAATTCGGAAATAAAACAGGATTTTCTGAAAATGTAACTGTCACCAATTGTGTCCTGCAATCCCGGTCTGCCGGAATCAGGGTTGGATATGGAAGCAACAGCATCAGGAACTGTACATTTCAGAACGTGGTCATCTACGGATCCAACAGGGGGATCGGAGTATTCTCAAGAGATGAAGGTTCGATAGAGAATATAACTTTCTCCGATATTATCATCGAAACCCGGATCCATTCAGGACACTGGTGGGGACATGGGGAACCCATCCATGTATCTGCCATTGCTCAATCGGAGGGAATTCCTGCCGGGGTAGTACGTAACATAAGGTTTTCCAATATAATGGCTACCAGCGAAACGGGTATTGTTATCTATGGTACCAGTGAAACACATTGTCATAATATCGATCTTGAAAACATACAACTGACAATCAGGAATAGTGAACTCGAAGACACCTATGGAGGGAATTTCGACCTCCGGCCAACACTCAGGCATGAAGATGCACTTTTCAGTCATGATATACCAGGACTGTTTGCAGGTTATACAGATGGACTCAACATTGAAGATTTCATAATCACCTGGGAAGATGGCCTGTCTTCATATTTCACTAATGGCATTTATTGTGAAAACTTCTCTGATCTGGAGATATATGGATTTACCGGCAGGCAGGCACATAGAGGAGACAAGGATGCTGCCATAAGTCTGAAAAACGGATCGGATGTGGTTATACGGAACTTCATAGCAGAAAAAGGATGCTCGCGGTTCCTTGAAACCAGTAACTTAAAGGGGAAGCTGGTATTGACGAATAATGAGCTAAGCGGGAATAAAAACTAATTATCATGAAAAAAAGAACTTCTGTTTTTTTGATCATTTTCATTTCTTCACTTTCAATAATATCCTGTTCCGGGCCGACGGAAACAGGGAAGATCCTTAAACCTGTGAATCTTAAATGTGAGTATTTGTCCAATCCTGTTGGAATAGATACCAGAATACCAAGATTCTCCTGGGAATTTACAAATACGGAACGTGGAATGTACCAGTTGGCATTTCAGTTGCTGGTGGCAAGTAATCCTGAGATTCTGGATGGTGACAAGGGAGATATCTGGAGCAGCGGCAGGATCAAATCATCTGAGAACATACAAATTGAATATAATGGTAAATCACTGAATTCGTCAACCAGATATTACTGGAAAGTGAGAATATGGGATCGTAGAGGCAGGGTTACACCATACAGCGAAACAGCATGGTTTGAAACTGCCCTTTTGGATCCGGCAGACTGGAAAGCGGTATGGATCGGAGATAACAGGAAAGCACCGGAAACGGAAGCTGAAATGTATCTCGACACTCCCAACCCATTATTGAGGAAAGAATTCAGTCTAAATAAGGAAATAATATCAGCCCGTCTTTATATAACAGGACTTGGGTATTATGAGGTATATCTGAATGAAAAAAAGGTTGGTGACCATATGCTGGATCCGGGATGGACAAATTATGCAAAAAGGATTCAATATATCACCTATGATATTACTGATATGCTTCTGAGTGGTAAAAATGCAATCGGGGTAATGCTCGGGAATGGATGGTATAATCC
>CAZEKO010000091.1:2529-7784 GCA_964512775.1 uncultured Bacteroides sp.
ATAAGGATAACCAGGATCATTAAGCCAGTTGCTATTACAGAGCCTCAAAAAGGTATATTTATTTTTGATATGGGTCAAAATTTTGCCGGGTGCGCCAGAATAAAAGTTAAAGGCCCTGCCGGGACAAAGGTACAGCTCAGATATGGTGAACTTCTCCATGAGGATGGCACCCTGAATGATCGTACCACCATTGCCTGCCACATCATGGAAGGCTGGTATTACCAGCCCAGGGAAGGACATCCGAAAAATGCCAGGCAGATTGACACTTACATTCTGAAAGGAACAGGAGAAGAAGTCTATAATCCAAGATTTACCTTTCATGGATTCCGTTATGTAGAGGTTACCGGTTTCCCCGGAAAGCCTGCATTGGAAAATCTGGAGGGTCTCCGCATGAATTCAGACTTACCCGTTGCAGGTGAATTCGAATGTTCAAACAAGCTTTTTAACAAAATACAGGAAAATACAAAATGGACTTTCCTGAGTAACATATTCAGCGTTGAATCGGATTGCCCGGGTCGTGAAAAATTCGGATATGGCGGGGATATGTTTACCGCATGTGAAGCCTACATAAGTAATTATGATATGTCAGGATTCTATACCAAAGCTGTCAGGGATTTTCAGGACGACCAGCATCCATCCGGAGGGATGCCTGAGTGTGCACCCTATAACGGAATTAACGATGCAGGACTTACCAAAGATACCGGTCCGATCGGCTGGATGATCGCACATCCTTTCCTGCAGGACAGGTTGTACAGGTATTACGGTGACAAAAGACTGCTGGAAGAACAGTATGAAAGTACGGTCAGACTAATTGAATTCATCCGGGAACAGGCTCCTGACCATCTGCTGGAAAAAGGGATCAGTGATCATGAGACTCTAGTTCCCAAAACAACAGGGGTAACTTCAACTGCGTTCTATTATCATCATGTGGTGATGTTATCTGAATTCGCGGGGATACTAGGTAAGTACGATGATCAAAAGAAATATTCAGCACTTGCTGATGAAATAAAACAAGCTTTCATCAATAAATTCATTGCTGAAGGAAATGGAAAAGTTGATATCGAAACCCAGGCATCACAGGCCTTTGCATTGTATTATGATCTTTTGCCTGAATCTGATCGAAAGGCTGCCCTGGATATTCTTGAGAAAGATATTCTGGAAAAAAATAAAGGCCATTTATCAACCGGCATTTTTGGTACCAAAATGATGTATGACGTGCTCCGGATGTATGAACGGAACGATCTTGGATTCATCATCACTAACCAGAAAACCTATCCCGGTTATGGATATATGATAGAAAATGGTGGAACAACAATCTGGGAAAGCTGGGAAGGAGGTAGCATTTCATACAATCATCCTATGTTTGGGTCGGTAAGTGACTGGTTCTTTAAAGCGCTGGGCGGTATTTATCCCTCTGAAAATGCCGTAGGATTTAATCCGTTCATTATTAAACCTTCTGTCGTTGGTGATCTTGAATGGGTCAACTGCCGTTACCAATCAATAAGGGGAGAAATCACCAGCAACTGGCGGATTGAAAATGACAACTTTTACCTGGATGCTGTCGTTCCCGGTAATACTACTGCAAAAATTTATATTCCAGCAACAAGTCCTGAATCGGTTTTTGAAAGCGATAATCCTGCTGCCCATTCGAAAGGATTAAAATTCATTCAGTTTGAAAATAATTACGCTGAATTTGAAGCAGGGTCAGGGAATTATCATTTCAAATCTTCCCTTAAGTAAGAGCTTTATGAGACATGATAAAGTCACCATTAGCAAAAGTCTTTTAACAGTATCATGAAATCCGTTTCAATTCGTTTTTATGAAGAACTGAACGATTTTCTGCCTCATTTTAAAAAGAAAAAGAGGTACGATATACCTTTGTCCAGCCGGCAGACAGTAAAAGATCTTATTGAATCACAAGGTGTGCCACATACTGAAGTTGATCTGATCCTCGTGAATGGTACGCCGGTTAATTTCGGGCAAATCATAACTGAAGGCGATGATATTTCTGTTTACCCCGTGTTTGAAAGTCTTGATATCTCTGGTGTCACTCAACTTAAAAACCGCCCGCTTCGTGATCCCAGATTTATCCTTGATGTAAATATTGGCAGGTTAGCAAAATACCTTCGCGCAATGGGTTTTGATACAATATATCGTAATGATTTTTCTGATGCTGAAATCGTCGAAATATCAAATAACGAAAATAGAATCATTTTAACCAGGGATAAAGGTTTGCTGATGCGAAACGCTGTTCAGCGGGGATATTGGGTAAGGAATACCGGTGCGAAAGACCAGGCATTTGAAATAATAAGAAAATTCGACTTCTTCACCCTGATAAGTCCCTTTAAGCGATGCATGGAATGCAATGGACTTATAAAACCGGTCAGCAAAGAATCCATTATCAATCTTATTCAACCAAGGACCAAACAATATTATAATGAATTCTTCCGGTGCATGGGGTGTCTTAAAATATATTGGAAGGGCAGCCACTATGGCAGGATGAATCAATTTATTATGGATATTATAAATCGATAACTTTGTTTCAAACTGATTTTACTATGAAAACATTCCATTATAAAAGTTCTTTTACTTTCCTCGCGCTGATATTTTTACTTTTGCAATCCAACTGCCTCTGGATCCAAAATGTTTCAGGTCGTAGCATGAAAGATGGCCTGATAACAACAAAAATTCCCTTATCCTGGGAGGTGGGATATCATAAAGAAAAATCACAGACACCTGACCGGTGGTATCCGGCAACGGTACCTGGTGCGGTTCAGCTCGACCTTCTGACTACTTTAAAAAATCCCAACTGGTACTTTTCAGACGGATACAAACAATTTATGTGGATGGAGGATGTATTCTTTACTTACCGGGCTAAGTTTCAAAAGCCCGTTTTATCGGATCATCAGCAATTGTTTTTTATCAGTAAAGGGATTGATTATCGTTTTGAAATTTACCTGAACGGGGTAATGATTTTTGAGCAGGAGGGAATGTTTAAGCCTGTGGAAAAAGAACTTATACCATACCTGAAAGAAAATAATGAGCTTCTGGTAGTAATTTTCCCTGTCCCCAAATCAAACAACCGGCGTACAGACCGGTCACAGGCAGACCATAGTTTCAAACCTGCTGTAAGCTATGGGTGGGACTGGCATCCCAGGCTGGTTCCATCAGGAATATGGGATGATACCTGGCTGGAGGTAAAAAATACTGAGTATATTAAAGATACAGATTATTCATATGAACTGGACCAGAAACTCCAGACAGCAACAATTAAAGTCAGAGGTACATCGGGTGGGAAAAATGGTACAGCAAAACTGGTCATCCGTTATAATGATCAGATCGTATTTGAAAACAAATCAGAAGTGAAGGATCATTTGTTTTCTATCGATGGAGAGCTAATTAATATTCATCTCTGGTGGCCTTATGAACTGGGCAATCCAGATTTGTATGATTTTAATCTGGAATTAATCGACACCGAAGGCAGGATAACGGATCAGCAATCCTGGAAAAGTGGCTTCAGGAAAATCCGACTCGTGGAAAATAAAGGAGCTGTCGCTAAGGATGACCTCTTCCCCAAAACCCGGAACGAACCACCATTTACGGTAGAGATAAACAATATCAAAATTTTTGCCAAAGGGACAAACTGGGTTAATCCTGAAGTATTTCCAGGTATAATAACTCCTGAGAGATATAAAAAACTTCTGGAATTAGCCAGGGAAATGCATTTCACACTTCTGAGAGTTTGGGGTGGAGGGATAGTAAACAAGGATTCTTTCTTTGAACTTTGCGACCAGATGGGAATAATGGTATGGCAGGAATTTCCACTGGCATGTAACAAATATCCGGATGATCCTGACTATCTGTCCGTACTTAAAAATGAAGCTACTTCCATTGTAAAGCGTTTGCATAATCATCCCTGTCTTGTCATCTGGTCAGGAGGAAATGAGCTTTTTAATTCCTGGTCGGGTATGAATGATCAATCTCTTGCACTTAGATGGCTGAATACCATATGTCTTGAACAAAGTCCTGAGATACCTTTTATTCCAACTTCACCGGTTATGGGTGTTGGTCATGGGCATTATATCTTCTATGACAATAAAAAAGATGAAGATGTATTCCAGATGATGTACCGGAGCCGTTACACGGCATTAACCGAATTCGGCATGCCTTCACCATCAGATACTGCAATTATTCATAAGATCATTCCTGAAAATGAATGGTTCCCTCCCACCCCAACTGAAGCCTGGAAAGCTCACCACGCTTATGGCGCATGGGTTGGTGAGACGTGGCTTTGTCAGGACATCCTGGAGAAATATTTCGGGAAAGCAGAAAGCCTTGAACAACTCATTGAATGGGGCCAATTGCTGCAATCAATAGGTTATAAGGCAATTTATGAAAGTGCCAGACAAAAATGGCCATATTGCTCCATGGCTCTGAACTGGTGCTTTAACGAGCCATGGCCGACAGCTGCCAACAACAGCATCATACAATACCCTGCTCTGCCAAAACCATGTTTCGAAGCTATTAAACAGGCATGCCGTCCTATGATGGCCAGTGCTGTTATCCCAAAATTTTTATGGGATAAAAATGAGATACTGACCATTAGCCTGATCATGATTAACGGATCGCAGGAAAAAATCCCGGCAGGCAAAATGGAAGTCCGGATCAACGGTAAACTTGTGGATAAATGGGATTATCCTGAGGTCCCGGCCAACCAGAATATTTCCGGCCCCGCAGTAGAATTTCCATTATCAGGGCTGAATGATCCCTGGATCCGTATTGAGCTTCGTATACCCGGACAAAATGAGTTAAGTTCTGATTATATGCTATTACTTAGGTAGTTTTTATTGACTGATTATTGTCGTTTATATATTAAATATAAATAGCATTATTATTAGCAAGAATAAATACGGGAATAAATAATGATCGGTATATTTACTTCTTAAACTTCCAGCATTTAAATCATGAAAACATCAGAGAACTTTACCCGACTAGGGTTACCATTCAGATTAACATTTATATTGACAGGGATTGCCTCGACTATCTGGTTCCTGATAAAAGTAATCCCAAAACCAACACGTGCCACCTACCCATGTATGCAGGCTGCCGCGCCTATTATGTCGGGATTTATCATCTGGTTGATTGGTCTTTCTGCTTCTGCACTGGCATTCAGAAAAGCAAAGATCTGGTTTCGCAGGGCAAAGTTTTTGCCTGCCATGGCTATGGCAGGTGCCGCTATAGTCTTCTGCCTGATG
>CAZEKO010000092.1:0-1446 GCA_964512775.1 uncultured Bacteroides sp.
ACAAGGATCAACTTGTGGAATGGTCAGGATATTTCTGATTGGATACTTTTTCTGGCTGATTCATCTGCCCGTCCGGATACTGTTTTTTATGTGAACGATGACGTTATAAGAATTGGAGGCCAACCATTTGGCTATATGAGAACTCCTTTGAAATATTCTGATTTCCATCTTCATGCTGAGTGGAGATGGCCTGGACCAGGTGGTAATAGTGGTGTATTTCTGAATATTTCCGGACCCGACCAGCAATGGCCAGCAACAATTGAATGCCAGTTAAAGTCCGGCAACGCTGGTGACTTTGTATTTCTTGGTGGTTCAGATGCGACAGAAAGACTTGATAAGACGAAATGGGTTGTTCCAAAATTTGAACCAAGCTCTGAAAAACCAGTTGGCGAGTGGAATGCTTATGAAATTCACTCAAGAAATGATTCAATTATAGTTTATGTCAATGGAATATTGCAAAATGCTTGTTCATATCCGAAACCGGAGAGTGGATTTATCGGATTGCAAAGTGAAGGAGCCCCGATTGAGTTCAAAAATATATACCTCGAATATATACCTGTATCAGAATAATGCATTAATTTTGTGAAAACTACCGAAAATGGTCAAGCGAGAATACTATATCAAAATGTATACCCGTGATGGCCGGGGACTCTTTTCCTGCCTTATTTGCTAACCATTTTACTTCCATTTTAGTAAGATTATTCCGGTATTGTTGACTGAAAACCGAAAACTTTAAACTTTAAACCGTAAACTGTAAACCATGCAGATGAAAGCCTGCATATTTGATATTAAACGATTTGCCGTACATGACGGGCCCGGGATACGGATTACTATCTTTTTTAAAGGTTGTAAAATGTCCTGCTGGTGGTGCCATAATCCAGAAGGAATCAATCCAAAGGTGGAAAATTATACGAAGGAAACAATATTAGATGGGAAAGTAATATCTGAGAATGCTGTTGCCGGTGAATGGATTTCCCTTGAAGATATGATGAAGGAAATTGAAAAAGAACGGATTTTTATGGATGAATCCGGTGGTGGAGTTACTTTTTCAGGTGGTGAACCGTTTTTTCAACCGGAGTTTCTCATGGCTGTACTAAAGGAATGCAGAAACAAAAAGTTTCACACTGCTGTCGATACAAGTGGCAATACCACTGAGCGTTTAATCAGGCAGGCCGCTGGTCTTACTGACCTGTTTCTTTACGATCTGAAATTAATTGATGAAAAAGAACATGAAAAATATACGGGGGTTTCAAACAAACGGATCCTCAGAAATCTTAAGATTCTTTCAGAACTGAAATCCAATATTCATATCAGAGTTCCTCTTATCCCGGGTATAAATGATAAGCCTGCACAGATTGAAAGTCTGATAAATTTTATATCACAATTAAATGGCATTAATAATGTCGATCTGCTTCCTTACCATCATTTTGCGCGCAGCAAATATAA
>CAZEKO010000092.1:1546-3713 GCA_964512775.1 uncultured Bacteroides sp.
CGAATAAAACCATTTGCATAAATGAGGGGGAATTGATTGTGGGGGAGAGGGGCCCGTTTCCGAAAGCCACTCCAACTTATCCTGAAATATGCATTCACAGTTTGAAAGATCTTGATATCCTGAATAACAGGAAAAAAGTATCCTTTAAAGTGGATGATGAAACAAGAAAGACATACGAGAAGGTGATCATTCCTTTCTGGACTGGCAGGAGCAACCGTGAAAAGATCATGCAAAATATGAGCCGTGAATGGCTTGATGCCTATGAAGCCGGAATTTTTACCGAGTTCCAGGAACAGAGGGCTCCGGGGCACACAGTTCTGGGCAATAAAATCTACAGGAAAGGTATGCTCGATATTAAAGAAGATATTAAAAGAAGTCTTGAATCCTTGGATTTTTACAACGATTCAGAAGCATATGCTAAAAGGGAAGAGCTAAAAGCAATGGATATTTCAGCAGATGCAATTATATATTTTGCTGAACGCCATTCAGAGAAACTTAATGAAATGGCTAATAGTGAAAAAAATAAAAAAAGGAAGAAAGAACTTCTTGAGATGGCTGAAATTTGCCATCATGTTCCAGCCCATAAACCAGAAACATTTCACGAAGCCCTTCAATATTACTGGTTTGTTCACCTTGGTGTCATAACTGAGCTAAATCCCTGGGATTCATTTAATCCCGGGCGCCTTGACCAGCATCTGTATCCATTCTATATAAAAGGACTGAATAATGGCACTCTAACCAAAGAAAGGGCCATCGAACTTTTACAATCTTTCTGGGTGAAGTTTAATAATCACCCTTCGCCTCCAAAAGTGGGCATTACTGCACAGGAGAGTAACACTTATACTGATTTTTCTCTTATTAACCTGGGAGGTTTAAAGGAAGATGGCTCAGATGCCGTGAATGAACTTACTTTTATTATCCTGGATGTAATCAAAGAAATGAGACTGCTGCAGCCCAGTTCGATGATCCAGATCAGCAAGAAAAATGCGGATACTTTTATAGAAAAGGCAATTGATATAATCAAAACCGGTTTCGGACAACCATCATGTTTCAATACAGATGCTATCGTACGAGAATTGACCCGACAGGGGAAATCAGTAAAAGATGCGAGGATGGGAGGCGCCAGTGGATGCGTGGAAACAGGGGCTTTTGGGAATGAGTGCTATATTCTGACTGGTTATTTTAACCTTCCCAAAACTCTTGAGATCACTCTGCATAATGGAACCGATCCCCGAACCGGGAAAAAAATTGGCCTTGAAACTGGCGATCCAAAAACCTTTAAGACTTTTGAAGAACTGTTTGATGCCTGGGAAAAACAACTTAAATATTTCATCGATATTAAAATATCCGGTAATAATATAATAAAACAAATATTTGCTGCTGAAATGCCGGTGCCCTTCCTTTCACTATTAATTGATGATTGCATCAAAAATAGCCGTGATTATAATGCTGGTGGAGCCAGATACAATACGAGCTACATACAGGGAGTAGGTATTGGAAGTCTGACTGATAGTCTTGCAGCCCTGAAATATCATGTCTATGATGAAAAGAATCTCAGCATAGAAAAACTTCTTTTAATATTGAAAGATAATTTTAAAAATAATGAAGAGTTCAGGTATAAACTGCTGTTTAAAACGCCAAAATATGGCAATGATGACGATTATGCGGATGAAATATTAAGACAGGTTTTCGAGGCATATTTCAATGCCATTGATAATCGACCGACTCCTTTTGGTGGCAAACACAGAATAAATCTTCTTCCAACAACCTGTCATATCTATTTCGGTAAAGTCATAAATGCATTACCGGATGGACGTAAAGCTGGAGAACCTCTTTCTGAAGGAATTTCTCCGGTTCAGGGTGCCGATCGTAAAGGACCGACATCAGTTCTCAAATCAGCTGCAAAAATCGACCATCTAAGAACAGGTGGAACTTTACTTAATCAGAAATTTTCTCCGGCATTCTTTAAGACAGATGAAGGGACGAAAAAACTTGCACAGCTAATAAGAAGTTATTTCAGCATGAATGGACATCATGTACAATTTAATGTGGTAACTGCCGAAACCCTCAGAAAAGCCCAGAAAGAACCTGAAAAATATTCCGATCTTATAGTCAGGGTTGCTGGATACAGCGATTATTTCAATGATCTGGGAAAAGACTTACAGGA
>CAZEKO010000092.1:3813-5746 GCA_964512775.1 uncultured Bacteroides sp.
TTCGAATATGAAAGGGCCAGGTCATCACAACAATTTTCCCTTTCTTTCCTGATGCGCTGTTGAATGATCCAGACGATGGGATGATAAAAGAACAGGGTATCAATGATAGATTGAAACAGGTTAATAAGGTAATCATGCCGCTTGATATGTGCCAGTTCATGGGCCACAATGGCCTCCAGTTGTTCGACCGGGATATGTGTCATAGCACTGACTGGGAGTAAAATCATCGGCTTAAAATACCCCACTACTGAAGGTACCTTGATAATGGAAGATTCATAAATCTTTACTTCTTTACGAATATTCATTGAACGGATTAATTTCCTGAGCCTTCTCAGAATATCCTCAGGTATTGCGTAAAGACAGGAATTTCGCAATTTCTGTGTAATAAATACCCCACCTGTCATGCGTACTGAAATAATAAAAACACCTAATAACCAAAAGGTTATAATTAATGGGAATCTTATTGAAATTGCATCTGAAATTGATCGGATTGTTCCGGTCAAAGTTGTTTTAAGAACACCAGAACTAATCCCGAAAGAATTTATCTCGTTATTGTCCTTTGAAATCAGGATACTATATTGATCACTGGAAACATTCGGTTGATCTGCACCTCTTAAATAATATGAAAATGTCAGAATTGAAAAACCAAAAATCAGAATCAAAGAAAAAACAGACAGGTTATAACGGATAACTGCATTATGCTGGCGGAATAGGTATAACAACAGAAGTAACAGGATGCCGATTATTAATCCCTGCCAGAGAGAGTGCAGTATAGTCCAGCCAAGAGCATTGATTATCCTGTCAGATAATATTCCCTGCACAAAGTTCATTTTTGTTTTTTTTCAAGATTCGTAATCAGATCTTTTATTTTTTTCAGTTCTTCTGCAGATGTTTTTTTATTACCAAGTGTCTGCATAACAAGTTTACCAGCAGATCCACCAAATGCGATTTTAAGTAATTTATCCACAAGAAGTGATTGAGTTTCCACTTCTTTTAATACAGGAGTATAGACATGTGTTCTTTCCTTTTTGAGTCGTGTGAGGATGCCTTTATCATTCATGATCTGCATAATCTTAAGAGTAGTTGTATAACCAACATTTCTCTTTTCATTCAACCGATCATTAACAAATCTCACAGTTGATGGGCCATTCTCCCACAGAACCTGGAGTATTTCCATTTCTGCATCGGTGGGTTTAATAGTTTTTGATAATGATGTCATAAATTACGAATAGTTTCGTAGACAAATATATACGAAGATTTTCGTAATAGCAAATATTTTTCGTTAAAATATGTTAATTATTATACAACAAAATGATATTATTATTATAATTCAAAAAAAACAACTTCCACATAACTTTTCTTATAAAACGAAGTATTTAATTATAGAAATGAATCCGATATCGGTTTCAATGACAGATGAAAAAATAATGACCCGGATTAGCAAGGGGGAACTGGATGGGGCTAAAATCCTGTATGACCGGTATCATGTCAGGATCTATAATTTTTTTCTGCGCCTGACATTTAACCGGGATGTCAGCCTTGATCTTATGCAGAATGTGTTTTACAGGATAATAAAGTACCGGAAATCATGGAAAGAAAAGCATGATTTTATTCCATGGATTTTCAGAATAAGCAGGAATGAATATAATGATTATATGAAGAAGGAAGGAAGATATCTCAGTAATGCAATAGATCTTGAAGAAATCAATGAAAGTTCCGCCGGAATGATCATCGATCCGGCAAAGTCTGATCAGGTAAAAAACTTACAAAACGCATTGGCCAAGATCAGTCCTGAACACCGGAAAATATTACTGTTAAGCAAGTACATGAAGCTGAAGAACAAAGAGATTGCAGTTATTCTTGAAAGTAATGAGAATGCGGTTAAAGGAATGATATTCAGGGCTATGTGTAAACTAAGAGAAGTTTATTTCAA
>CAZEKO010000092.1:5846-7673 GCA_964512775.1 uncultured Bacteroides sp.
TTACAGGCGACATTAGCAGTACGAATCTTGAAAAACTTAAGGCTCATTTGATTGTCTGTGATGAATGCCAGGATGAATATATGCAGATGGAGGAAATCAATAAATCCTTTGATCTGTTACCTGATCTGAAATTAACGGGGCTTACCGACATATTCCAGAATGGTTATTTAAATCAGGCATTAACCAAAGAAGGTGAGGACCATAAGTTTAATCATATTTCAAAAAAGATCCTGATACCAGCAGGAATAGCTGCTTCCATCATTCTTTTTATGTCCGGATTTTTTGCGGGTAGGGTACAAAAAGAAAATCACCTCAAAGACCAGGAAATTGCAGCTCTGAGAACTGAAGTTAATGAAACAAAAAACCTGATGATCCTGAGCCTTCTCAAACAACAATCTGCAAGTAAAAGAATTCAAGCTGCCAGTTATGCGGAAAAACTGAATGAGCTGCAACCTGAAGTTATCGATGCTCTTCTATATTCACTAAATACAGATAACAGCGTCAACGTCAGGCTTGCTTCCCTTGAAGCACTTTCAAAATACACTGATAATCCGGTAATTCGGACCGAACTTATTAAATCTTTTGATCAGGAGGTTGATCCGGTCATCCAGGTCAATATGATCAACCTGATGGTACTATTAAACGAAAAATCTTCAGCCTATATCATGCAAAGGCTTATCGATGATGACAATACTCAGTTAATGGTTAAAGATCAGGCGAGGAAAGGCCTGAAAATCTTACTGTAATAAAACTTAACTAAATAAAAATGAAAACAACCGTTTGCTTTTTCTTTTCGTTAATACTGCTTTTATCCAGTGCTTTCTGCCAGCAGTACAAGACTACTTTGTCAGATAAGCGTGATTACACTCTGAAACTAACGGATATTGAGGCTGACCTTAATATTAGTACGATATCCGGAAATGAAATCCTGATCCAGGCATCATCTTTGCCGGACACCCCTGATAAAGCAAAAGGTCTGAGGCCTTTAACCAAATCGGGTGTTGATAATACGGGTATTGGCCTTAATATGGAAATAGTCGATAACATGATTTCAATCTCAGGTGGTAAAACAGGAGAGAACCTTAAATATGAGATTAAGATCCCTGGCAATGTAAATATATACATTAACAGTCCTGGCTATGACAGGTTATATGATATCAGGTTATCAGGAATTTCAAAGGAAATTGAAATTGTTGTCAGCAGCGGAAATATAGGTATGGATAACATTACCGGTCCAGTCATCATACGCACAGATAAAGGTAATGTTGATATCGTATTTAATAAGGTTAGCCAGGAAGGGCCAATGTCAGTAATTTGCCAGAATGGAGATATTGATATTACTGTACCTGAAAAGGAACCGGCAACTTTTAAACTGAGTGCCTCCAATGGAGATATATATACTGATCTGGACCTGAAAGAGACAAAAGATGATCTTCATTCCTTCGGATCTTTTGGATACAGTTTAAATCCTGATAACCAGAATTACAACTTCAATTTCGATAATTATTTCCCAATGAACAAACTAAATGAGCTATATATCCCGGATATAGGTAAAATAGAAGTGAATAAAGATAAGGGTGTTCTTATATTTAAAAAGAAGCCGGAAAGTGATAAACTTCTTGAACTTTCAAAAAAGTATGAAGTCAAACCCGACCAATATGAAGATGCAGAGAAGTTTTATGCCAAATCCCTGGCATTTTCTCATCCATTATATTTTTATGACTTCTTCTTTTACGATTTCAAAGGTGATCTTAACGATGGGGGAGTGGAGATAGCAGTGAAAACCGAAAACGGGAATATTTATCTCAGGAAAGCGAAGCCGTGAAG
>CAZEKO010000093.1:0-7603 GCA_964512775.1 uncultured Bacteroides sp.
AATAGTATCATTTTCGAAATATTCAATGGTGGCGTTGCCAGGTTGATTAAAATAAAAAAGCAGAGTTATCAATACATTATTTCTTTGAGATTTTAGTTCAAAACCATCCGGGAAATTATTTATCATCTTCCATCCATGACTGGGACCCCCAAAACTATAATTATCATTATTTGCTCCTTTAAATTTTATGGTCAGTTCAGAATGTAATGGAACATAGGCAGCAACTGCATAAGGCATTCCTGCAGCAAAAACCGTATCTTCTTTAGCAAGAATATTCGGCAGTTTTGAATCAGGAGCCATAATGGGTTCAGGTGAAGCATTTTCAGGATAGACAAAATCAGTATAAAGATATTCACTGTGCTTTTCCTGAAAAATTGCTATATACTTTTCAAAATCGGGAATAATTGTTAAAATTCCCATATCAGAATAACACTTCTCAATATTTTCACGGATATCAATAAGATTAGCTCGTGATACATTGAATAACAAAGTGTCTATCAACTGTTTACTATTTATTTGCCCATCCTGTTTAAAATCATTACTCATATTCATTAATAACTGTGTGAGTTCTGCAGTTAAGGAAGGTTTTTCATTCCAGATCATTGTATATCTCTGAATAAGGACAGATAATGCCAGGAGGATGGCATTGTTATCATTGTCAGAAGAAATATCCAGATCCTCAAAGTTTAGATCAATCCCTTGATTTATCCCGAGAAATGCAAGTAATTCTGATTCTGCCTGAGCTTTTGCATCTTTAAAAGAATTTCCATCCGAAACTAACTGTTCAATCCGTGCCTTTGAAAGGTGTGTCAGAATATTGATATTCACCGTTTCTTTATCAGACAGATCAGCAATTGCTTGAAGAGTTAACGAAGCAGATGATAATTCACCGAACAGTTCACTATAATAGAATCCATTTGCAGTAAGGAGGGATATTCCTGATTTCAGATCAATATTTTTCAGCTCAAAAGATCCATCATTTGCATTTATAGTCGAAGTAAAAGACCGGCCTGTCTGCCCCAGATTATCATTAAGTTCATTCAGCGTGACGTTTGTTCCCGGAATAAAAGGTCCTTTCTGAACTTTGCCTGTAATTGTGGCATTCCTGATTTCATCTTTCTCACAGGAATAAAAACCTATTGCACTTAAAACAATTAAAAATATATAAAAGCAAACAAGCAAGTTTTTATACATCATTTGATAATTTAAAACTGATTGTACCAGATCAATCGATGTACTACTCCGCCATCTTTGCAATTTTATCAACCGGAAGGCTGTTGACCATAGCAACAACCTCATTCTCATTCGCTACTCCAGCGCATTTGAATGTCAGCAAAGAATTAGAGAAGGGTAACTGTATATCGTATGATACAATCCCCTGATCATCGGCACCTTTTGTCAGTAAAGCTTTGTAACTGCCTACTTTAATCCTTTTCTGGTTAGGATCTGAAGTCATAAAAGCCGGCATTGCCAGAAGAGCATTGATTCCTGCCATCATGGGTGAATCACCAACAATTTCAACTGATGAATTTTTATTATCACCTGTATATGAACGGCTGACAAACAGTCCGGCAAAACCCATCCCGGTACCGGTAACATTATCTCCTCCTTCTGTTTTCGCCATTCCGCCTATTGATGCAGGTAACATGCCAAGTATTTCCTGGCCAATGGCCTGATTGATAAAGTTTAATGCTTCCTGAAGTGCAAAACGGGCATTTTCAAGGTCACCTGATTGATATGATGACCTGGCCGCATCCAGATTTGCCTGAATGTCCTGTGAATACAATTGCATTCCAGACGACAGGGTCAGGATGACTGTGAATGTAAATAATATCTTTTTCATTGTTCTCCCAATTCTTTTTTAATTTTATCAATATCAAATTCTTCTGCTGAGCTCATGATCTCCTGCTCGCTGGCAAAATTGACACCCTCAACAATCATAACAGATGACTGTCCGAAAGGAACACTGAGTTTATAACCTGATCCTTCGTCATATTCAAGAACACCACGATAATCCTTGAATTTGACCTGTTTCTGGTTTTGATCATCGGTTGATGCCACATATGCACCACTCAGATACATACTTGCAGGTGAAAGAAGAGCAGCATCATTTCCGACTGTAAATCTCAATTCTTTATCATCATTCCGGTATACCCTTTCAATGATAAGGCCAACAAAGCCAACACTTGCACTGGTTACCCTGTCCTCATCGTCAACCTTATTCAGTCCATTCACTGAAGTTGGCAATCCCTCCAGGACTTTCTTTCCCATCTCCATTTCAATACCGAGTAAAGCCTGTCTTATTGAATACCGGGCATCAGTATAATCTTTGCTTTTATAAGCTGTTTCAGCATCGCTGATGCTTTGCTTTACATCCGGAGCTGTATTTGATAATCCTCCGCCCCCTTTGTTAGTAACTGTTGAGGATGATGAGCCCTGATCCGAAGATTCAGTTTCGGTTGTTTTATCTTTTCCGAAGATTTCATCAACAACCTTATCTTCTGTTTTATCCTTGATTTTTTTCAATACTCCCTGGGAGTATCCTGACTGTCCTGTCATAAAAAACAGGACCAGAAAAATGCCAGACAGAATGAAAAGTTTTTTCATCGTTTTAGTTTTATATTGATACAAAATTATTAAAAATAACGTCTTAAGTGATTGTTTTGTCCCTCATTAAATTTGTCACAAGATTTATTTTTTTCCATG
This sequence comes from uncultured Bacteroides sp., assembly GCA_964512775.1. GTDB lineage: Bacteria > Bacteroidota > Bacteroidia > Bacteroidales > SM23-62 > LJUQ01. The sequence continues at coordinate 2,707 of CAZEKO010000093.1, forward strand.
CCACCTGCTAATGTAGTCATTATAGTTCGATTCAACCTCCTTAACTATTGTCTTCCAGTTTTTTACAAGATCTTTCCGACCATTTTTACCTGTTGAAACAAGCAGTTCTTTATCACTAATCAATCTGGTTATTGTAGTAGCCCATTCAGTGGCATCATTGGGACAAAGAAAACCATTCACTTCATTTTGGATTTTATGCGCTATTAAGCTGTCTGCAAGCAGCATGATTGGAACTGATTTTGAAGCAGCCTCTTGCAATACAAGTCCATCAGTATCATATTGAGAAGGGAAACAAAATAAATCAGCTCTTGAAATGCAGCATTTCAGGATTTCCCGGTCGTAAATAGGCCCCATGAACTGAATATATTTACCGAGTTTATGTTTCCTGGAATATTCCGTCAGGTTTTTAGTATAATAACCTTCGCCAATAAAGACCAGCCTGCAAAAAGTTCCTTTTTTTATAAGTTCATTCATGGTCTCACACAGGAACAACAGGTTTTTTTCCTTAACCAGCCGTCCAACAAACATAAGGATGAATTCTCCTGGTTTTGCTCCTAGTATTTCACTTCCTTTTTGATGTAGCTCTGTAATGTCATCTTCACTGTTAAAATCGGTCCCGTTAGGCATACAAAGGTACTTACCTTTATATCCATAACTTTTTAAAGCTTTACCTGCAAAATCATTTGGCACCCAGATATAATCCATTTTATTGTAAAACCGGACTATAGTACTGAGGAACATATTTACTAATAAATCAAATTGTACGGCATTTTTAAAATCATATGCATATTGAGAATGGAAAGTCCCTACCACAGGAATTTTTCTTTCCCTTGCGAAATCCAGTCCAAGCCAGCCTGATGTAAACGGGCAATGAACATGAATAATATCTGCATTTATTTTATTCAGTTTTCTCTTAAATCCAATATCAACTGATGGAAGCCCTACCCTGTATGGATACCTGCCTACAAGGGGCAGGGATTTGTACCGGAGCACCTCAACCTCCTCGCCTCTGGGTGTTCCCGGGGCATCGGGTGCTACAACCGTGCAATCCCATCCCATATTACCCAGTATTCTGGCATAATTCAATACCACATTAGCCACACCGTCAATTACGGGAGGAAACGAATCATTGAAAAAAACCACACTTCGTTTCATAAAATTTAATCAAATTAGGCTCCTATCCGGTACAAAAATTTGCTGGTTCGGATCAGAATACTATTTCTTAAAATGGCCGGGGTTGCCCAGATTTCACCATCCAATCTGTTTTCCGTGACTATTTCAAGATCACGTCCTTCCTTAATTATAATAATATCTCCTCGTGTTGAGCAAAAATAAATATAGCCTGCTGCATAAACGGGAGAAGCGTTAAACTTGCCTTTCAACCTCTCAGAATAAACAGTCTGACCCGTTTTTGAATCAATGCACATCAGGTTACTTTCCGTATCGATCGTGTAAATTAAACCATCTTTTATGACAGGCGTCAGTAACTGAAGCACAGGTGTCTTAATTCTCCACAATATATTTTTTTCTGCAATATCCCCTTCACCGTCAGGATTAACAGCCATAAGCTCAGCAAATCGATCCCCATCAGGAGGAACCATATAACTTGTATAGAAATAAACCTTCCCGTCTTCTGAAAAGGGCATGGCTATGGTAGAATCTTCCCCCCTGACTATCCACCAGATTTCTTTTCCGGTCTCGGGATCATATGCATTACAAACAGCCGAACCATTTGAGATTAATATATCTCTTCCGTTGATTGTAATAATCAGTGGGGTGATGTATGCTTTCTTACCTATTGGCTCCAGTGGCTCATAAAATTCTTTACGGCGTTCGGTCTTCCATACGGTCTTGCCATTTGCTTTATTCAAAGCAACAATATATTGAACATCTGAACCTTCCAGATGTAAAATCAATAAATTTTTGTACAAAACCAGTGATGAAGCCGGTCCCTGGATATGATCGCAAATAAGGTCTGTGCGCTGCCAGATTACGGATCCATCATTCGTGCTAACGCAGGCCGTTCCATACCTGCCAAAATGGATATATACAAAGTCTTTCTCGATACAGGGTGTTGGGGTTGCATAACTATTAATTGAATGTTTCCCATATACCGTATCTGGCGTAAACAACTTAATATCATGGATTATATCCCCTGTCTTATAATCCACACAAACCGCAAATAATTCCTTCCCATTATCTAAAGCAGTGGTCATCCATATTTGATCATCATAAACAACAGGAGATGACCAACCTTTATCATGAATTTCAGTTTTCCATAAAATATTCGAATCTGCATTCCATTTCAGAGGAGGATGATCAACATTCGCAATCCCATCTAGTTTACTGCCCCTGAAGTGTGTCCAGTTTTCTTCCTGAGATTGACAATTCGTCAGAACTAAATAACAGCAAACTGCAATTAACGATATATACCGGATATGATTTCTTTTCATTTCTGTACTTAAATATGGGATTAAACTTACTTTAATATATCGTTAAAGATATTAAAATAAAGTCCTTAATTTTTTAGTTTTCGATTTTCGATTCTTATTATTTTGATCCTTTTATCTTTAATAGAATCCACGATAATTGTTTTAATCCGGATCTGTGGTATCACCGTGCCTTTCGGACATATTATAACGGCCCGGACAAGATCACCGTTTTTCCATTCCATATCAACGGTATAGCCTCCTCTTGCTTTTAATCCCGACACCTTACCTGATGTAAATTCATCCGGTAATGCTGGAAGAAGTTGGATCTCATCCAGATGTGACTGCAAAAGCATTTCCGATATAAATCCCGGTACCGACGCAGAAGCGTCCAGTTGAAAATGACAAAACAAAGTATCTCCTTCATTAAAAAAATCTGGTCTTTCCCAATGATAACCTATATGCTGATACGTAAGAAGGTTTTCAAAACCTTCCTCCGTCAGCATCTCAGTAAAAATCTTATTAGCCCTGTTTCCATCCATAAGCCTTGTCCAGCACCAGATCCGGTATGCTCTTGCCCAGTTGCCTCCGGATACCTGTTCCTGTCCCGGGTAACGGCCATCACCTCTCATATCCAGGGATTTTTTTGCCGCATCAGCAAGGGCTGGTGTTGTTGTCGGATGGATCTGTGTTCCCGGATAAACGGCATACATATGAGCAATATGACGGTGATGACAGTCAGGATTATCAATATCATAGTACCATTCCTGTAGCTGGCCATATTTGCCTGTCATCAGTGGCAAAAGTTTTTCTCTGAAAGTTAAAAGGGAGTCGGCAAATTCCATTTCACCTGCTATCCTTGCTGCTTTGTAAGTATTCGTAAACAGATCCCATATCATTTCGACATCCTGGAAAGCTCCTGGCAGGCAATACCGGTACATATCACTTTCAAAATCATGATATGCAGGATTGTATCCATCCTCTGTCAATAAGGCTCCATGTTCGGCTGAAACTGTTGGTGCACTGATCAGGTAACCCTCAAATGGAGTCAGGTTTTCAAACCAGAATACAGATGCACCTTTAAGCAAAGGATATCCTGTTTTCAGAAGGTAGCCGGTATCAGTGGAAAATGCAAACTGATCCCATACATGCTGGCAATGCCAGGCGGCTCCAACAGGGTATGTTCCCCACATAATATCTCCCACCGGGGCGGCATGCCCCCAGATATTACCTGTAGTATGGCTCACCCAGCCACCGGTACCATAACATTTTTCTGCAATCTGGCTGCCGGCAAGGGACAGATCATTTATCCAGTCGATATACGCTTCCTGGCATTCTGGTAAATTAACCGGGCCACACGACATATAAATCTCCTGCATATTAATGTTACTCTGGTAATTACCTGCCCACGGGGCTCTTTTAAAATTATTCCACACACCCTGCAGATTAGCAGGTAATGTCCCCGGCCGGGAAGAACTGATAATCATATACCGACCCAGGTTGAATGCCAGCACTTTTAATCCAGGATCCGGATTACCTTTTTTAAGTCTTTGCCAGCGCTCATTTGTCGGTAATTTCTCCGCCACCGGATCGCCTTCCAGGCTCAATTTAACACGGTCATATAAAAATTGATAATCACTGACATGTCTTTCTAACAGTTTCTCATATCCCAGCTTCAGAGCTTTTTCCAGTATCAGCGATGTTATGATTCCAGGATCTTCTCCTGTATAATCGGGATAATGCAGTCTGTAATTAGTTGCGGCAGTGAGAAATAGCTCAACAGCGTCAGCATCTTCGACATGAAGCACAGAGTTTTCATTATAAATTCTCCCTCCCTTATTGACAACATAAAAAAGCACATTAAAGGGCCGGTTATTTCCATCTATAAATCCCTTAACCTGATAACAGTTTTCATGAATAGTAATGTTAAAAGAATCCTGCAATATGTCCATTCCCAGGGAAAACGATATGGATCCTTTAGTACTGGCATTAAATCTGATTGATAATACCCTGTCGGGGTATGAGCAAAAATATTCCCGGTTATATTCCGTGGAACCAATACGGTAATTAACTCTTCCAACGGACTGAGACAGATCCAGTTCCCGAATGTAATTTTCAACCTCACCCGTGTCAGGAAGGAAATTCAACTTTAACTCTCCGATACTCGTGAAATTTCCAAAGTGCCTGTTATCACCCAAAAAATCGTGCTGAACAAGGCTATCCGCTTCCCTGATTTTTCCTTCAGTAATAGCTTTTCTTATTTCCGGCAGGCTTTCTCTGCATCTGGGATTTATACCCATTTCCTCCCAGTCGCCATTAAATGGCCCACCTGTCCACATACTTTTTTCAGTAAGTGCAATCACTTCTTCACCTGTGCCCCCGAAGAAAGATGCCCCCATATATCCATTGCCAAGGTGCAGGGCCTGACTATTCCAGTATTTTGCGGGATAGGTATACCAGAGTTTCTG
>CAZEKO010000094.1:0-7580 GCA_964512775.1 uncultured Bacteroides sp.
GCATGATGGCTTTATTGAGGTATAACTTATAGTTAAGATGCATAATATTTTTTTAGGATTATAAAACTAAGAATATTATTGCTAAATTGTAACAGTGTAACAATGTAACAGTGAATTGTAATAATATTAATTTAAAAATTTAATCATGATGATTTCAAGACGCGAATTCGTTAAAACAACTGCTGCAGCGGTTGCAGCTGCTGCAATAGTTCCTTCCATTGGTTGTACGGCAATCTCCTCTCCTTTTGATGCTAAAGGGCTTCCAACAAAAATACTTGGAATGACAGGAGTAAGAGTACCAAGGATGGCTGTCGGCCTGGGAAGCCGGTGGATGGGTGAAACCAATGATGATATAGCTTTGGAAATACTGGAATATGCTTTGAATAACGGGCTATATTATTGGGATACGGCTGCGAATTATGGTAACGAACAGATATCGAGTGAAGAGCGAATTGGCAGGTTATTAAAAAACAGAAGAAAGGAGGTTTTCCTGGTTACAAAAGTTGAAGAGAGAGAAGCTGATAAAGCAAAAGAGAGTATTGAAAGAAGCTTGAAACGGCTTCAGACTGATTATATCGATCTTTTGCATGTACATTCCATCGCTTCAACCGAAGATGCAGAATCATTAGGGAATAAAGGCAAAGTGCTGGAAGTTATGCATCAATACAGGGATGAAGGAATCGTAAAACATATAGGTTTTACTGGCCATGCAGTAGCTGAAGGGATGAAACGAGCTGCTGAATTATATGATTTTGAGGCTATGATGATAGCACTTAATCATAATGTGACAGAAACAGATGAAAAATTTGAGGAGTATGCTGTACCATTTGCAGCTAAAAAAGGACTGGGTGTAATAGCCATGAAGGTGATAAGACCAAGAGAAACCGTCGAAGGATTGGACCCACATGACTTAATACGCTATGCTCTGAGTCTTGATCATTTTTCAGTTGTAAATATTGGAACAGACAAAATGGAAGTCCTTAAAGAAAATCTTGATCTCATAAGAAACTTCCAACCATTGCCGGATTCCCGCATGGAAGAAATAAGACTGGCATTGGAGCCATTTTACCATCATAAAAACCTGGCGTGGATGAAGCCGGGGTACATTGATGGCATTGCTTAAATATCTTAAGTTTTATTACATAATATAATCAACTGGAATGAAAATGACTAAACTCTGTTTATTTATTTCACTCATGATTTTTTTGTCAACATGTCAGCAAGCCCCAAAAGAGTTTGAACCAAATTATGATGAATCAAAAGTCCCTGCATACAAATTACCAGATCCTCTTGCCTTCAAAAATGGAAAATCAGTTGCCAACTCTTCTGAATGGTATAGTAAACGAAGAACTGAAATACTAAAATTGTTTGAACAAGAAGTTTATGGAAGGATTCCTGAGTTTGAATTTAACCAGGTATACGTGCTGAATGATTACGATTCAACAGCTTTGAATGGAAAAGCAATACGCAAACAGGTTACTATTAAAGTAATAGTCAATGATAAAAGCCTGGATATAGATGTACTTATTTTTCTGCCAAAAAGTGAAAATCCGGTTCCTGCATTTTTGGGGTATAATTTTAATGGTAATCATACCGTAAATTCTGATACAGCGATATCTGTTACAGGAAATTGGGTCGCAAATAATGAAGAGATTGGTATCTCCAATAACCAGGCAAATAAATCTACCAGAGGTATTAATGGCAGCCGTTGGCCGGTGGAGCTCATTATAGAAAACGGCTTTGCCATGGCAACCGCTTATTACGGAGATGTCGATCCTGATTTTGATGATGATTTTCAAAACGGAATTCACGGACTTATTTATAACGAGGGTGAAACACCTGCTCCAGATGAATGGGGATCAATTGCGGCCTGGGCATGGGGCCTTAGCCGCGTGATGGATTACCTTGAAACGGATCCGGCAATCATTGCTCAGAAAGTCACAGTGATTGGTCATTCAAGGTTGGGTAAAACAGCATTGTGGGCTGGTGCCATCGATGAACGTTTTGCGGTTGTTATTTCAAATAATTCAGGCTGTGGAGGAGCTGCCATTTCCAGAAGGCAGTTCGGGGAAACAGTAGAGAGAATAAATACAAGATTTCCACACTGGTTCTGTGATAATTTTAATGACTATAATAATAAAGAGAAGAATCTTCCGGTGGATCAGCATATGTTGATTGCTCTTATGGCTCCCCGTCCGGTCTATATTGCAAGCGCTACTGAAGATCTTTGGGCGGATCCAAAAGGTGAATTCCTTGCAGCTCTTGAAACTGATACGGTTTATCAGTTTCTGGGCCTTCCCGGACTTTCAGTTAGAACAATGCCTGAACCTGATCATCCGGCAATGGACGGCTATATAGGCTATCATATACGAACTGGTGAACATGATATTACTGCATGGGACTGGGAACAGTACCTGAATTTTGTCAGTTTTCATCTCAAATAAACGATCTTAGTTGCAAGTTACAGGTTGCAGGTTACAAGGAGCTCTCAACTTGCAACTTGTAACTTGTAACTTGTAACATTTTAAGGTAACTTTGACTTAAATTACGTCATTATGAGATATATTTTCTGGTTTACTGCTATATTACTGCTGTCCAATCCCGGCTGCAATTCCCAGAATCTTCAGAACAGAAAGGCAGCAGTGGCTGGTTCTTTCTATTCATCTGATCCGGAAGTTCTGAAAGCAGACCTCAGAAAATTTTTCAGCCAGGCCAAACCATGCACCAGTACGGGAAATGTTCTTGCAATTATATGCCCCCATGCAGGGTATGTGTTTTCCGGGATAGTCGCCGCTTCAGCTTTTAATCAGATTGATAAAAACAAAAAATACGATAACGTATTTGTAATTGGATCAAGTCATCGTGTTGCATTCGATGGTGCAGCAATATATAATAAAGGAAATTTTGAAACCCCTCTAGGTACTGTTAAGGTAAACCTGGAGCTGGCTAATAAACTTATTAATGATCATGATGTTTTTATTTATCATGATCAGGCTCATACGAGCGAGCACAGTCTTGAAGTCCAGCTTCCTTTCCTTCAATACCTCCTCAAGGATAATCTACGGATAGTTCCCATACTGCTTGGAACACATTCTGCTGATATCTGTTATAAGATCGCTGAAGCATTGTTACCTTATTTTAATGAAAACAACCTTTTTGTAATAAGCTCTGATTTTTCCCACTATCCTGATTATGATGATGCATGTACGGTTGACAGACAAACTGCTGAAGCAATCAAATCAAACTCGGTGGAGAAATTTGCAGATGCCATAAATGTAACTATGGAGAAAAATGTCCCCGGCCTTGAAACCTGCCTTTGTGCATGGCCTGCTGTACTTTCATTATTATTTATGACTGAAAATGATCCGGAAATAGATATAAACCTTATTGAATATAGGAATTCAGGTGACACTGAAGTAGGAGATAAATCAAGAGTAGTGGGATATAATGCCATTAGTTTTACTAAGCCATCCAGCAGTTCACTAATAAAATCCAAAGAAGATAATAATATGACTGTAAATAAAGATTTTGTACTCACCGATAATGAAAAGAAAATATTATTGGGCATCGCCAGGAATACACTTGACCAGTATATCCGGCTCAGGCAAATACCAGAAATTAATACATCCGGGTTTACGCCAAATCTATTTGAAAATGCCGGTGCCTTTGTGACCCTTAATAAAGAAGGCCAGCTCAGAGGATGTATCGGGAGGTTCGATCCTGGAGAACCTCTTTATAAAGTAGTTCAGGATATGACCATTTCCTCGTCCACAAAGGACTATCGTTTTACACCTGTAACTCCACCGGAAGTAAATAAAATTGAAATTGAGATTTCAGTGCTAACTCCTATGAAAAAAATTGAAAACATTAATGAGATTGAATTAGGCAAGCATGGTATTTATATACGCAAAGGTTTTCAATCCGGCACATTCCTTCCGCAGGTGGCAGATAAAACCAACTGGACTGTTGAAGAATTCCTTGGCCACTGTGCACGCGACAAAGCCAATATAGGATGGGATGGCTGGAAGGATGCAGATATATATATATATGAGGCAATCATCTTCAAGGAATAAGGATCACATAATCAGCAAAGCCTGAAATGAATTCACCCTATGCTTTACTGCCAATAGGAATCATAGCACTTCTGCTTTATCTGTTAAGCCTCATCCTTTCCAGGCTATCGATAATACAGACTAAATCACACCGCCAATTCTGGAATATACTCCTTCTCATAACTTTTTTATCCACGGCTTTGATGGGCCTTGTGCTTGCTGTCCAGGTAAATTACAAGTTGAACATACCATTCATAAAAGAATTATTAAAATGGCATGTAAACTTTGGAATTGGGATGACTATGGTTGCTGTATTTCATTTACTCTGGCACCTGGAATATTATTTAAAATTATTTAAAGGAAGGTCCGTTAGCCTTATAACGAAGGATTTACAGGAAGAGATAATTACTGGCAGTCAGCCAGCTATGAAACCTGGATTTAACCGCCTTATACCTGCTTTCAGCCTTGGATTTACAGCACTCATCACACAGATAATCCTGCTGAGAGAGTTCCTCACCGTTTTCTATGGAAATGAACTGGTTATAGGTATTGTCCTGTCAAACTGGATGATCCTTACTGCTCTTGGTGCAGCTGCAGGGAGAAAAATTGCTGTCAGAGATAACACAAAAGCATTCCCGGGACTGGCCCTTCTCCTGCTTAATATCTTCTCAATACTGATAGTCGTTCTGCTTAATGTTTTAAGAAATATTGTATTTCTCCCGGGCAGCCAGGTAGGAATTTACCAGGTGTTATTTGCCTCAGCCATTCTGATGATGCCCTTCTGCCTTCTATCCGGATATCTGTTCACGTACCTTTCTGCTTCCCTTTCACGAGAATTCAGGATTAATATGATCCACAAGATATATGCAGTGGAATCAGCCGGTAGTGTAGCCGGAGGTATTTTAGTCAGCTTTTTCCTGGTCTATTTTCTGAAATCACTGCAAATACTGGGCGTTTTCCTTATCATAAATATGCTTATAGTACTGTTGGTTCGACAAATCAGGGAATCATTCCGTACGAAATGGATTTTTATATCTATTGGAATTGTCTGTGTTTTCCTGATTTATGGGCTGAATCTTGACCGTATCATTAAGAAACCTCTTTTCCCTAATCAGGAACTTGTATATCTCAGGGATACGCCGTATGGTAACCTCGCAATAACAAGGTCAGCAGAACAGCTGAATTTCTATGAGAACACCTCTCTCCTGTTTGCAACCAATGATGTTACAGCCAGTGAAGAAGATGTTCATTATGCAATGATCCAGCATTCTGGTCCCGAAAATGTCCTGCTTATCTCCGGAGGAATTTCCGGGACCATTCCTGAGATCCTTAAATATGACATTAAAGAGATAGACTATGTTGAAATGAATCCGTGGATTAACAAAATTGGCAGTGCCTGGTTTAATGTTCCTGACAAAGAAAAAGTTAATGTTATAATTAAAGACCCACGAATCTATCTGAAAGAAAATCAAAAAAAGTACGATGTGCTTCTGATGAATCTGCCAGAACCAAAAACGGCTCAGCTCAACAGGTATTATACCCTGGAATTTTTCAATTTGCTCAAACAGCATATGCTGACAGGTAGTATCCTTTCTTTATCTCTCCCATCGACTCTTAACTATATGAGCGACGAAGCAAATCAGTTGAACTCAGTAATATATAATACCCTGAAGAAGGTCTTTAACCAAATTCTGATAGTACCTGGTAATAGAAATTATCTCATAGCATCTGATATCCCGACTAATATTGATATTCCCGGTCTGATCCAGGAAAAAAATATTAAAAATGTATATGTGAACCAGTATTATCTTGATGTTTTTTCTTTGAAAGAAAGAAGCGATCTTATTATGCAACAACTTGATCCGGATGCTTCTGTCAACATGGACTTCAAACCTGTCTGTTACTTCGAACATCTTAAATACTGGATGAGCCAGTTTAATATAAACTACTGGATCCCTCTTGGATTTATACTGATCATTTTCCTGCTTTCGATGATATGGCTTAAGCCGTTATTACTTGGTATATATACAGGAGGTTTTGCAGGATCATCAATTGAGTTACTGTTAATAATGACTTTTCAGATTCTATATGGATATGTGTATCAATATACTGGAATAATCATTACCGTTTTTATGAGCGGACTTGCTTTAGGGGCCTTGTACAGGGAAAAAATCATGAATACCTCAATAAGAGGTTTTATGATGCTGCAGCTGGTAATTGTCCTGTATGCCTTATTCCTGCCCATTATGATTATGTTATTAAATAAGTTGATTTTACCCGGGATCTTATTACATACAGTTTTTATTTTCCTTACACTTATCATATCGATGGTCACCGGTATGCAATTCTCTCTTGGATCAGCAATTTTGAAAGAACAGATGCAGTCAAGGGCGGCAAAGTTATACAGCTCCGATCTTCTTGGATCGGCATTCGGAGCATTGCTTTTTTCTGTTTTTATGATGCCGGTCCTGGGGATATTTATCAGCTCATTTCTGGTAGCCTCACTGAATCTCGTCAGTGTGGCTGTTACCTTTATAAACCGTAAGGCTTATGTAAATTGACTCTAAATTATACTCCTACAGAATGAAATTTATTAAATGCGGCACGATTTTAGTATAATTTTGCATATATGAAAATAAGTAAGAGGGAATTTATAAAGAGAAGTTTGCTGGGTGCAGGTGGAATCTGCGGAGCAGGCTGCATGAAGCTTTTTGCTGAAGATAGAGAAAGTTTACATTCTGCAACAGATGATCTATGGAAATGGAGCAAAGAAGCGCTATTTTACTCGCCTACCCCAAGAGGAGTAAAATGCCTTATATGTCCGAATGAATGTACTCTCAAACTCGACGAACTGAGTACCTGCAGGAACCGGATCAATAAAAATGATAAATTATATACCATAGCGTATGGGAATCCTTGTGCGTTGAATATTGATCCGATAGAAAAAAAGCCATTTTACCATTTTCTTCCGACTTCAAAGGCCTTTTCCCTGGCAACAGCCGGTTGCAACCTTGCTTGCCTGAATTGCCAGAACTGGACAATTTCTCAATCCACACCTACCGAGACAAAAAACTATGACCTCATGCCTGCTGATGTTGTGGATAGTTGCATTAAAGCTGGTTGTGAATCCATAGCATATACTTATTCTGAGCCAATTACTTTCTTCGAATACACATATGATTCAGCCAGGATTGCAGCTTCAAAAGGTATCAGAAATGTACTGGTTACTGCAGGTTATATCAATGAAGAACCACTCCGGTATTTCCTAAAATATATTGATGCTGTGACATTGGACATCAAATCCTTCAGTGAGAGCATTTATCTTAAACTAAACGGGGGAAAGCTTCAGCCAATTCTAAATACTTTGAAAATCATTAAGGAAGAAGGTGTCTGGTTGGAAATATCAAACCTGGTTGTACCCGGTTGGACTGATGATTTCGTGATGATAAAAGAAATGTGTGATTGGCTCCGTACAAATGAACTACAGGATTATCCGCTTCACTTTCTCCGGTTCCATCCTATGTATAA
>CAZEKO010000095.1:0-7518 GCA_964512775.1 uncultured Bacteroides sp.
AAGGCACAAGATCCTAAGTCTTGCGCGTCTACCAATTCCGCCACATCCGCATTTAAACCGGCTGCAAATGTATCCTTTTTTCATATAACAGACAAATAACAGAGGCATAGAGCAAAGCGCACTGGTAAGCAATAAAAAACTGAGGAGGAAATAAATGCTGCTATCTTAGTTCGAACTTCTGACCAAGGTAAACTCGCCTTACTTCTTCATCATTGGCCAGTTCAGCGGAGGTACCTGATTTCATGATTGTCCCTTCAAATAGAAGATACGCTCTGTCGGTGATTGACAGGGTTTCATGTACGTTGTGATCTGTAATAAGGATTCCAATATTTTTTTTACGCAGGCTGGATACAATTTCCTGAATATCTTCGACAGCAATTGGATCAACACCTGCAAAAGGTTCGTCAAGAAGGATAAAGTTAGGCTTGAGAGCAAGCGCTCTGGCTATTTCAGTCCGTCTCCTTTCTCCACCGGATAATTGAATACCCAGGCTTTTTCTGATTTTCTCAAGTCCAAATTCTTTCAGTAAGGTTTCAGCTCTCTCCCGTTGTTCTTCCTTTGGTAACTCTGACATTTCCAATACAGCAAGCAGGTTGTCTTCAACGGAAAGCTTTCTGAAAACTGAAGCTTCCTGGGCCAGGTAACCAATCCCCATTCGTGCTCTTTTATATACCGGTTCCTTGGTTATCTCATAATTATCCATATAAATATTACCGGAATTCGGAGCTATCAAACCTACTATCATGTAAAATGTTGTGGTTTTACCGGCACCATTTGGCCCGAGCAGACCTACTATTTCACCCTGTTCAACTTCAATTGAAACCCTTTTCACTACCGTTTTGTTGCGATATCTTTTGACTAAATTTTTTGTATGCAACCTCATTTTATATGGTTTTATTGAGATATATTTTTCTGATTTTAATCAACTTATGACTCATGCGCCTGATGAATCAATTACTTCCTGCTTTTTACGTCTTTTTTCAATACGTCTGGAGATCACAATTCCAACCTCATAAAGTATTATTAGTGGTAATGATACTACCAGCTGACTAAAAATATCCGGGGGAGTAATAACTGCTGCTGCCAAAATAATTAAAACAATGGCATGTTTGCGGTATTTTTTCAGGAATTTTGGTGTGATTAAACCTATTTTACTGAGAAAATAAACCAGTATTGGTAATTCAAAAATTACTCCACAGGATAACAGGACTGATGCATTTGTAGATACAAATGAAATCAGGTTGATCTGATTGGTTACTTCATCACTTACACTGTAAGAGCTGAAAAATTGTATTGTTAATGGTGTAATAATGAAGTAACCGAAAGCAACACCAAGCAAAAACAGTAAAGAACTTACGGCAACAGCTCCCCTTGCCACTGACTTTTCCTTTGGATACAGGGCCGGGACAATAAACCTCCAGAATTGATAAAAAACATAGGGAAATGCAACTATAAATCCCGCCACAAAAGCAACCATAATATGCATCGAAAACTGTCCGGACATTTTAATGCTGATAAGCTCCATTGGAACTGTCTGTATACAGAGTCTTGGGATTTTGACAATTTCCGCGACTTTACAAAAAAGACGATACGTTATAAATTCAGGGGATTTAGGCGCCAGAAGTATCTTGTTGAAGAGAATATCTTTAAAAATGAAAGCCACTATCGCCACAACAAATATGCTTACCAGAGATTTAATAATATGCCATCTTAATACCTCAAGATGCTCAAGAAATGACATTTCATTATCTTTCTTCTTTGCCATTTTATTAGTAACGTGCTATTTAAGTTTACCTGATTTTTTCAGATTACAAATGTATTGATATAATTCAAATTTCAATTACAGCAGTACTTTATTCCATCCCATTTCATTGAATTTCGTCGTGATATTCAGCCGATTACTCCTTTCCTTTCAAGTTATTTGTACATTAAAATAAAATTTGCTTTTATTTATTGAACAATATTTATTAAATTTAGTAGAGGATTAATTTAAAGTGATGAATCAAGGTGTTGCTGAATCCCTGACAGGGTATCTTAAAAAGTATTTTGGCTTTGATACCTTCAAAGGTAATCAGGAGGATATTATCAAGAGTGTGCTGGCAGGAAATGATACATTTGTACTAATGCCTACCGGAGGTGGTAAATCTTTATGTTACCAGCTTCCTTCTCTCATGATGGAAGGTACAGCAATTGTAATATCTCCCCTGATAGCTCTTATGAAGAACCAGGTGGATTCTATGAGGAGTTTCAGTACTGTCGACGGTATTGCCCATTTCATGAATTCGTCCCTTACCAAGATTCAGATCGAAAAAGTTAAAACTGATCTTATTAACCAGGTCACCAGGTTGCTTTATGTGGCGCCTGAATCCCTGACAAAACAGGAAAATATTGATTTCCTTAAAAAAATTAAAATTTCCTTTTATGCAGTAGATGAGGCGCACTGTATTTCTGAGTGGGGACATGATTTCAGGCCGGAATACAGAAGAATCCGTCCAATAATTAATGAAATCGGCACTGCTCCGATTATCGCACTTACTGCTACAGCCACTCCAAAAGTCCAGCATGATATTCAGAAAAACCTTGATATGCTTGACGCTCAAATATTCAAATCATCATTCCGCAGGCATAATCTGTATTATGAGGTCAGACCCAAGATAAATGCTACCAAGGAGATCATTAAATATATTTTAAATAATTCCGGAAAATCAGGTATCATTTATTGCCTCAGCAGAAAAAAGGTTGAAGAAATGGCTGAAACCCTGAAAGTAAATGGAATTAAAGCTCTGCCATATCATGCCGGGATGGATTCGGCTACCAGAACTCAAAACCAGGATAAATTCCTGATGGAAGAAATAGATGTAATTGTTGCTACCATTGCCTTTGGAATGGGTATAGATAAACCCGATGTCAGATTTGTTATTCATTATGATATCCCAAAAAGCCTGGAAGGATATTATCAGGAAACAGGAAGGGCAGGAAGAGACGGTGGTGAGGGGCGCTGCATCGCTTTTTACAGTTATCAGGATATTCAGAAACTTGAAAAATTCATGCAGGGGAAACCCATTGCTGAGCAGGAAATTGGTAAACAATTGCTCATGGAAACAGTTTCTTACGCTGAATCTTCAGTATGCAGGCCTATTCAGCTGTTGAATTATTTCGGTGAAATCATGGAAGAACCATGTGAGAACTGTGATAATTGTCTGCATCCTAAAGAAAAGGTAGAAGCAATGGATGATATGGTTCTGGCACTGGAAACTATACTGGCTGTTAAAGAAAAATTCAAAGCTGAACATGTTGCTAACGTTATTGCCGGTGATGTCAACTCAGCAATCAAATCATATAAGCATAACAAATTAAGTTTATTTGGTGCCGGCGGAGAAAAGGATAAAAAGTACTGGAATGCCCTGTTGCGTCAGGCATTAATTGCACAATTCATAACTAAAGACATTGAAAACTATGGCCTCCTGAAACTCACTCCGGAAGGACATAATTTCATGAAAAATCCAGTATCATTCATGATCACACAGGATCATGATTATGACATTACTGATGACCAGGGAGGATCCGGACCAGGAGGGGGTGGAACAGGAACAGTCGATGAAGAATTATTTCAGATTCTTAAGGACTTAAGGAAAAAAATGTCAAAAAAACTCAATCTTCCCCCGTTTGTAATATTTCAGGATCCTTCACTGGAAGATATGGCAATTCAATATCCTATTTCTTTCGAAGAATTACAGAATATCCAGGGTGTAGGTTCAGGAAAGGCCCAACGGTATGGACAGGAGTTCATCGATATTATTAAAATCTATGTTGAAGAAAAAGAAATTATTCGTCCTCAGGATATGGTGGTAAAATCTGTTGTGAATAAATCTACACTTAAAGTATATATCATACAGAGCATCGACCGTAAAATATCACTTGAAGATATCGCAGAATCTAAAAACCTTGACATGAATACTCTGCTTAAAGAGATTGAAGTCATTGTAAACAGCGGTACCAAACTCAATATTAATTATTATATCAATGAAGTTCTGGATTTAGACCATCAGCAGGAAATTTACGATTATTTCCGGGAAGCAGAAACTGAATCTATCCAGGACGCTCTCCATGAGCTTGGGGAAGATGAATATACAGAAGAAGATATCAGGCTTGTCAGGATTAAATTTATCTCTGAAATGGGCCATTGATTCATATCCTCCTGTTCACGGTTTACCCTTTCTTCCTTTCCATCTGAAGGACACAAGATTCCCGGCAAAGCCAATAATGCTTATATATATGAAATAGATTATTTCCAGAGGGAAAAATATAATTAGCAGGTATCTATTTCTGTAATAACCAGTTACAATAAACAGGAAAACCAGATCAATAGTACATTTCAACATGAAAAGAAATATAAATCCTTTCAAAAGAAATTCTGAAAAGAAAGCACCCGCCAGTGAAACAAATAAAGAAAGAGAAGTAATATAAATTATCAAAGCAGGTATAATAATCATAATATCCCTGTAATATCTGCTTTTTGAAGTCCACCTTAAACGCTGGTTAATGAATTCTTTCAGACTGCTGGCAGGCTTTGTTTCTACCATAGAAGTCAGAGACTTAATAAATCCAATCTGATCCGGATATTTTTTTTTCAGCCATAAAAGAAATAATACGTCATCACCTGATGCTGGTAAGGCAGATTTCTTCTCCTCCATAAACTCAAGATATATGTTCCTGTCATATCCCATGTTGGCAGCATTACATAAAATGGGATGCCCATTACTGGCAAAACCAGCACCACCAGCAACCAGGCTGAGGAATTCAAGACTTTGAAACCATTCGTGGATCTTCCTGCTTTTCTGATATTGAACACTTCCAAAAACCAGTTTGACCTGTTGTGAGATAAAAAAGTTTGCCATCTCAGAAATCCAATCTGGCTTTAGCCTGCAATCTGCATCTGTTGTCAATATCAGATCATAAACTGATGCCTTTAAACCTTTCATCACTGCAGTTTTCTTTCCGTATTCATCATTTCCCAGATTTAAAACCCGGATTTTAGTTTTCCCTTTTAAATCTGATATAATACTCTCCGGAGAATTCAATGAATGATCGTCAACAATTATTACTTCGTACTTATCTTCAGGATAATTTTGATTAATTAAATCTGAGACCAGCTGGTAAATTCCGGTAGTCTCGTTCCTGACTGGTATAATAACAGATACAGTAGGTTGTTCTATGCCTTCCTTCCTTATGAAGGTCTTCGTCCTGATCCATCCGGAAATAATATAAATGACCAGAAGAAGATAAAGCAAACCTATGAATATTATAAATCCCCAGAATGTTATCAAATGTTTAAGTTGAAAGTATTTCTTATCAGGCTAAAATCATACCAATGATAGTTGCTGAAAGAAGTGATGCAAGCGTTCCGCAAAGCAGAGCTCTGAGCCCAAACTGGGACAATAATAATCGCTTACCAGGAGCGAGAGCTCCTATTCCTCCAATCTGGATACCAATAGATGCAAAGTTCGCAAAACCGCAGAGGATATAGGTTGCCATAATAATTGATTTTGTTTCAGTAAAAATACCAGATGCCTTCATATCTGCAAGGCTCAGATATCCGATAAACTCAGTCATTATTAGTTTCTCACCGAGTAATCTTCCTACCAATGAAATGTCTTCTTTGCATATTCCAATCAGCCACATAACTGGTGCAAATGTGTATCCAAGTAAAAACTGAAGGGATAATTCCTCATATTGCCCATGGGTTATCCTGGAAATTACATGATTAAGGGAGGTCCAGTCACCTATTTTTATGAAAATATAATTAATCATTGCTATTAAGGCAATAAAGACAAGTAACATAGCTGCCACATTAACTGCAAGTTTCAATCCCTGGTATGTTCCGGTTGCGATGGCATCCAGTACATTCTTACCTATTACCTCTTTTGATATTTTTACGGTCTTTTCTACATTTTCCGTTTGTGGTAAAACTATTTTCGAGATTACTACCACTCCTGGGGCCGCCATTACAGATGCGGCAATTAAATGTTTGGCAAATATCAGGCGCTGAACAGGATCATCTCCTCCAAGTACATTAATATAGACTGCGAGAACACCGCCTGCAAGTGTCGCCATGCCAGCAGACATGACCAGAAGCATCTCTGATCGATTCATTTTCTCCAGATATGCCTTTATCATTAATGGAGCTTCAGTCTGTCCCAGGAAAATATTACCTGCCACTGCAAGACTTTCTGCTCCTGATAATTTGAAGGCGCGGCTGAGTGCCCATGCCAGACCATAAACGATCGTCTGAATGATACCGAAATAGAACAAAATACTGGTAAGTGCTGAGAAAAAGATAATAGTCGGAAGGATAGTTACTGCAAAATTCAAAAGTGGAGGATCTATTTTCCCTGAAACAGTCGATTTAAAAAGGAAATCTGTACCTGCCCTTGTAAAATCGATTACTTTGACGAAAAGCTTTCCTACTATTTCGAAAAAAACCTGAACCGCAGGAATCCAAAGGATGCTTACTGCAATTAAAACCTGAATTGCCAGGCCAATACCCACTACCTTCCATGAAATTGCCTTTCTGTTTGTGCTAAAAAGGAAAGCGATGAATATAAGGACTGCCATTCCAGCCAGGCCTCTTAAAATACTTTTAATGTCAAGATCAAATTGATAATTGCGTGGAATAACCTGCTTATTTTCATCAATTAATTTTGATTTCATTATCACAGCTGGAGATTCTCCAGACACGGCATCTTCATCAGAAGAGATTACATCCGGAAGGCTTATGGAATCATCATTAGCAATATTGCTATCTGGCTGATAAGATATCGCAATTACATTTCTGCTTTGTACCAACAGAACAATAAAAAAAAGGATCAGGATTTTCTTCATGCGTGAACCCGCATTAGCTGTCTTTACGCTTATTTAATTCATCCCTGATAAGGGAGGCACGTTCATAATCTTCTTTCCCGATTGCTTCATGAAGCAACTGTTGAAGCTCTTCATCTGTATATTCCTTGAATTCTTCGTTAAGCCGGCTGGTCGAAGGTGTAGATTCGGTTTTCCCGGATGACGGATTTTTTTCATGCTCTTTTATCTTGGCTTCTTTGCCCAGATCCAAAACAATTCCAGCCCTTTCCATTATTTCTTCTGTTGTATAAATCGGACATTTGAATCTTAGCGCTAAGGCTATGGCGTCTGATGTCCTTGCATCAACAGTAATCTTATTTTTCCCATCATCACATAAAAGCTTTGAATAAAAAACACCTTCTTCCAGCTTATAGATATTTACCTCCAGTATGTCAATCTTAAAAGAGACTGCAAAATTCAGGAAAAGATCATGTGTTAAAGGCCTTGGAGGTTTTAACCCTTCCAGTTGAATTGCAATAGATTGAGCTTCAAACCCCCCCACAATGATAGGGATCCTTCTGTCACCATTTTCTTCAGTCAAAACAAGTGCATATGCCCCAGATTGAGTCTGGCTGTAAGATATTCCCAGAACATTCAGCTTTATCTTATTCATTTACA
>CAZEKO010000096.1:0-7377 GCA_964512775.1 uncultured Bacteroides sp.
GCCATCCTGGTTTCGATTTCGCCTCGGAAATCAGCATGAACAAACAGTTTACCATTATCCGTAATAGTTATTACACTCTTAAGACTGTCTGTGGCCCAGCGCCAGATCTGTGTACCTGCATCAATAATACCATTACCGCTGATATTGATATAATCTGCACCCTCAGCTCCGTTGGAGGTACCTACAATGAAATCAACCGTCATTAGTATTTTCCCGCCATTAACTGATACTTTAACAGAATCGTCTTCAAGCCGTAACCTTCCGTTAATTCTGAAAACGCCAGATTCCATTATTAATTTGCCCCACAAATAAGTATCACTGCCCCTGAAGAGGGTATCAGTTGCAGGTTTGTTAATTGTGAAAGAGGCACCGATGCGGACATCAAGTGTTCCAATATGATCATTACCCGCCGCTGAAACGACAGGGGCATGTACATATGGAGTATCGACAATCAGGTTGTTGCCCTCGATATGAGAAATCGGGAACCAGTTAACCATTTCGTGAACATCTGAACTGGTATTTCCAACCCATTTCATATCATATGCAGCTGCATCGGCTGCCACAACTTCAACCTCGACTTCGTTTGAGGTGTGGGTAACTCCTCCGATCACTGATTGGCAATTGACATAATAAATACCGGGTTGTGAAGGATAAATACCGGGATCTCCAAAGAAAGGAGTTAATTCTGTTCCCGTTTTAGTAAGGATGAATGATACAAATTCTTTGCCGGATGTATAGGAATACTTCCATTCCCTGCTGGTTGCCGTTTCAGATTCTGTAACTGTTAACATGGCACCCAACTGTCCGGATCTGATCTTTTGTTTTCCTGCGGGTGATATTGAAACCTTATCGGATGATACGACAAAGAAAACTTCATTGGATACAACATCCGTACTTCCGTTATTGCCGACGCAAACCAGATAAAAACTACCTGAATTTGTAAAAACAGGGTAGATTGAATCATTTGTCTGAGGGGGGCTGAATGAAACGTAACTGCTTCCGCTTGTAGTTGTGTATTTCCATTGATAACTTATCATACTTGTCCCTCCGTCATTTTGAATGACAGATTCCAATTTGCCTGTCTCATTCACAGCGATCTTTTGAGGATCAACAGGTTCAATGAGAAAGGCCATTTTGTCACGCGAGTAGATGTGAGTCCAGTTGGTTTCTGCAAGGTACTTGATGACAATATCGCGATCAGGGGTGGATGTCAATTGTCCTTTTAATACTGCATTCTGAGCACCAGTAACCCAATTACCTTTTATTTCCAATTTCCCATCGTCGACAAGGGTAATAATTCCCTGGGTGGTATCAGAAGGAAACCGGCCGGGCAAATTTGTGGCGGTATGTCTTACAAGTCCTTTCCCGGATACATTCAGGAATCCTCCAAACGCAGGTGAACCACTTCCTCCGAAAAACAGATATTTGTTAGTTTCAAGGATACCGCCGGTTTTGACAGTTACCACAGTGTTTGAATCATCTATCTCACATCTTCTGACTAACAATGTTCCACGGTTGATATTGATAGTTCCAAAAAGGTTCGGTGTTTCGGTTGAAATATACACCACATCAAGGCTGTCTTCAAGTTCAATGGTAAGAATACCAGTCCTGGCAAGGTTAAGGTTGTTGATAGTAATACTATCTGATCCGCTTATTACAGGTGCATTTGTGTATTTGTAGGCGGAGTCAATCTGCAGAATGTTACCTGCAATACTCATCTGGGGTTCCCAGTTTGCGGTATTAAGAGCATCTGAACTTACTGTACCTTTCCAGACCAGGGTAGTTGCTTGAGGAAACGCGATCTGTGCCACAAACAAAAACGCAAGGATAGGAAAAGTTGTTAGAATTGATTTCGTGTACTTTTTTCTCATAGTAATTAGTTTTTAGTTAATAAATATAAATTGCATGTAAGTTACAAAATAATTTTAAAACTATTCTGATTACTCATCTCCAAGTGGCAGGAACCAGTTATTCCTGTCCATAAGTTTTGAATGAACTTCAGATGCTTCGGCATAACCCGCTTTCTGAAGTTTCGCATAAATCCTGTCGGCCAGGAATGCCGGATCGTTTCTGCGGATTGCAATCCGGACCAGGTCGCCCCACCGATGTCCCTCAAAGGCAAGTTCCAATGAAGTTTCATCTATTACTTTGTCTTCAATATATATTAATGAATCGGCTCCTTCCGGAATCGAGATGCCCTGCAGGTAAACCCTGCTACGGATTCCTGTGTTCCGGTGCCATAATCCACGCATTCCCGCGGGGATCTGGCCTACATTAGCCATACGGGCATCAAAATCATATGGAAAAGGTTGTAAAGTCTGTTCCAGGTATGTCAGATCTGTAGCGCCAGCTTGTCCATAATTAGTCCTGATCCCGTTATTCAGAAGAGAATAAGCAATTTTAAATTGTCCGTCCCTGTTAGCTGCCTCAATATACCTAAGGTGCAGGAGTCCTGCCCTCCAGAGAAACCATTTTCCGCTTTTATTAAAAGGATCCAGGAGAGAATAGTTTGATATGTACTTCATGATCACAGGTTCATTGTTAATGATCCGGTAAGATCCCGTATTTCCCCTGAAGTCACCAATGAAACCATTCAGCTGCACCTGTGCATCCCAGTTATCCATAATCAGCTGAGAGGGTTTTAAATAATAACTACCGCCTGTATTGGAAAATAATTCAATAAAAGGATTAGGCGGCTGGTAATCTTCATCGAAGTACATTACCCATATCCATTCACAGAAATAATCTGAGGTAGGTGCAACATAAAACATTGTAGGCCAGTTATTTATTGCATGATCCCTGTCATATCCGTAATACCTGTAATAACCACTGTTAAACCGGGTAAGAGTATATACATCCCCGTAACATATTTTATATGAATCAAACTGATTTTGGCCGATATTCCTTTCCATAATTGTCTTGTAATAGGCCGCAGCATTTACATAATCGTCATTCCAGAGATACAAATCGCCCATAAAAAATTCCTTGTCAATAAACATGACTTGTGTACTGTATCCATCAATAGTGGTTAGTAAGGAGGGATCTGTATAACCAGTCTTATAAGGGAGTGCTTCCATAACAGAAATGAGGGTATCAACCATCTGCTCAATAGAAAGGACAGGGAAAGTTCCATCAGTAATCTTTTTAATATCATCAATCCTGTCGATAGGAGTTGTTATATATGGTACATTGCCGTAATGGATGACGAGCTGAAAATATAGCCAGCTTCGCAGTGTGGCAATATCAGAATATCTCTGGTTATATTCTTCCTTCGAAAACCGGAGATCCTTTAACATGATATCGAAATTAGCCATCGCATCATTACAGTCATTGATCAGGGAATAGAAAGGCTGGACGGAAGTATAGGGATTATTTTCGTCGACATCATGCAGGTTTATCTGGCGGAGGTAGATATCGGCATTATATGTGACGTCCATTAAATCAGCCCTTAATTCATTCAGAATGACATACTGACTGGCCAGGTTAATCAGTTTGCCATATATACCACGTACTGCTGCATCTGCATCGAATTTATCCCGGTATACCTGCTCAGGTAACAAGACATCTTCAGGCTTAACATCAAGATAATTCTCGCAGGAAATCATTAAACCCGAAAATGTTAAAAATGATAACAGGTAAGCTATCAGGTGCCTTAACTTCTTTTTCATTTTGTTAAAATATTTGACCACTACTTTGTTTTTTATAAACCTAATTTGATACCCATAAACATAGACCTTGGCTGGGGGATTAATCCAATATCGATGCCCTGTGCAAGAGAGAAATCACTCAGACTTACTTCCGGATCCATCCCCAGGTATCTGGTGAGAGTCACAAGATTTTGTCCTGATATAAACACTTCAAGGCTGGCTATGAAAGCGGATTTTAAGGGTACTTTATAACTTAAAGTAATATATTTCAGCCGTGCATAAGAACCATCTTCAATCCACCTGTCTGAAAAGCGGGAGTTCCCAATTGGATCGCCCCAGTTCGCCTTAGGAATATCTGTTACCTGGCCGTCACCCCTCCACCGGTTCAGGACAGAAGGGATTTGATTGTATGAGTTCTGCATGGATTCAAGCATATATCGGAGGTGATTATACATATCGTTTCCGTAACTGAACAATATACACGCTTCAAGAGATATTCCTTTCCATTCAAAATGGTTGAATAACATGCCTGTCAGATCGGGATTAGGATCACCGATAATCTGCATGTCATTTTCATCAATAATGTGGTTCCCGTCATAATCATCAAAATGTATGTCACCAGCTGAAAATGGTATTAAATCGGTATTTGGCATAAGAGCCCTCAGTCCTGATGCTTCGGCTTCTTCTTGTGTAGCAAAGACTCCAAGCGTTTTGTAACCATAGAACAATCCGGGAGGCTCTCCGGCCTTTGTCAGGATGTTTGCTCCAAATATTTGAGTAATCCTTTGATCTTCAGGAAATTCAATTATCTCGGTCTTGTATCTGGCAATATTGACTCCAATATCCCACTTAAAATTCCCATTCAGTATTCGGCTGTTCAGGCTAATTTCAACTCCGTCACTTTTAAGTGAACCATTATTTTCGAGATATGCATCAAATCCGGATAAGGGATTCGCTTGCATAATGTTTAACATATCTTCGGTTGTGTTATGAAAAAAATCAAAACTAAAAGATATGCGTTCCTTTAAAACGGCCAGGTCAATTCCTGTATTTAACTTTTTATTGGTTTCCCATTTAAGTTCCGGATTCCATAATAGTCCTTTAACCAATCCCTCTGAACCAAGTAAATTTTGAGAAACATAATATTTTTTGGCTGAATAATTACCGATGTCATCATTGCCGGTAATACCGTAGCTTGCACGAACTTTCAGATGATCTATACTTCTGATGCCGGCCATAAATTGTTCTGATGAAACAAGCCATGCTGCAGCAACTGAAGGAAATATTCCGAATTTACCTGAAAACATAGAAATGCCAGGTGCCTCCTCTCCAAATCGGGAAGATCCATCGAGCGCCAGGTTGAGATTTAAGAAATATCTATATCTGAAATTATAATCTGCACTTGCGTACCAGGTTAACCATCTCCATTCACCAAGATATCCCCCTATTTCCCTGAGAGAACTTACTCCTGTTCCAAGCGTTCTCATCTGGTCATTAGGTGAATTATAGTCTTCGCCCCAGTCACCCTGGGTCTTATTAGTCCCTATCCTGATTCCGGCTAACCATCCAATATTGTGTCTTAAATTTAATGAGCGGTTATAAGCTAAACGAAAGTCATTACTTAATATGAACACCCGTTCCACTTTATGAGCCATTTCATTCTCTGCAATCCCTTTATCCAGACTGTCCTGGGCAATTCCCAGATGGGGAACAAACAAATTATCACGGATTTTATCGAAATTGATACCTATCAGGTCACTTGCCTTCAGATGTTTAGTGATCTGGAAATTTGCATTGAATGAACCGAATATCTTATAGTTATTGCTGGTAGCATATAAATTATCAATAACGGCGACCGGGTTCCCTACTCCCAGGATATCCGCATCTTCCAGGTTTGGAGATATTGCCCCTGTTGAAGAAATTACATTGGGATATGTGAACGGCGCTTTAAAAAAGCTCAGATAAAGCGGATTTGTTGTTGGTGCATTTCCATCTTCCTTGAGATTATGCTGGTTAAATGTAAAGCTAAGGTTTGAGTTTAATGTTAGCCTGGAAGATATATTTATATCTGAATTAAAGCGGAATGAATACCTCGAATAGCTTGTGTTTTTTATGATTCCCTTGTGCTTTTGATAACCAACAGACAGGGCATAAAGAGCTATTTCATCACCACCTGAGATTCTCAGGTTTATATTTTGATTGAAACTATTTGTAAAAACCTGATCCTGCCAGTTGGTATTATTATGATACCGGTAATAATCAGGATATCCGGTATCATCTATCATATAAGGCAATGAAAGAATTGAATCGGAGCTTAATCCTTTAGTCTGAAGTATTTCAGTCAGATACCGGCGGTAATCGTCTGCCTGGAGCAATGGTATCTGATCAGGTGAAAAATTAATTCCTCCATAAGTACTGAAATTTATCCTCGTAACCTTTTCGTAAGCATGGTTCGTCCGGATATAGATTATTCCATTGCTTGCCTTGGCGCCATAAATAGATGCAGCATCACGGATTACTGTCACGTTTTCGATATCATTGATATTTATACTGGCCAGTGGATTTGTCTGGAATCCGGAAATGATTGATATGCCGTACTGCTTGTTTTCGTAAATAAATCCATCAACAATGATCAGAGGTTGATTGCTGGCATATATTGATGAGAAACCGCGTAAGAATAAATTTGAACCTATTCCCTGAACTCCTGAACGTGAGATTATATTAAGCCCGGGGATTTGTCCATCAAACAGCTGCTCCATTGAAGTCCCCGGAGTTTTCCAGGTTCTGTTCTGCGGATTCAGTGTTACTATAGAATTAGGACTATAGGCAACCGGTATTTTTGAATAATACTTATCAGCGAATTGATTAAATGAAGAATAGTCAGTTTCATAAAGGTAAACAATGATGTCAGTTTCACCTCTTAACGGGATTTCTTTTTGCTGGTATTCAGGTCCTGAGAATATCAAAATCGATTCCTTATCAGGAACATTTATTAAAAAGGAACCTGTGCTGTCGGTGAATGTGGATATAACACCGGGAACAGATACACCGATCCCTTCTATTGGAAGGTTTGTAGAGGCATTATTGACTGAACCGGTAATTAAATATTGAATAGTGCTTTCAGCATCCTGGGTGAAAATATTAACAGTGAAAGTTGCCAGAATACAAAACAGGGAAAGCTTTTTTAAATGGAACATAAATCTCATTTTAATGTTTATTACTCAAATACAGGGACCATTTTAATGTAATCCAGAGTAATGGTCATATTATTACCTCCGCCGGTCACCTGCAGCCATACATCCTGATACCCAAAATAAAGATATTGACCAATATATACTTCTTGTGCGGTATCATAAGTGGAATCCGAAACAGGGATTAATTCTGAAACCGGGGAAGGTGTACTCCAAACCGGATCATGACCTACGTAACCCGTTATCTTTACCTGTTCAAGTTTTTGCTGAAGTACCAGGTTTGAATTGGGATACCGGTAAGAAGCATTGAAATCGTTTACAGCCTTCCAGTAAAATTTATAATATGTTGCACACACATCACCAGCATAGTATTTAATATTCCCCGGATTTGCGCCATGGTTATCCAGAATAAAGTCATATCCGCCGGATGCCTGAACTTTTTCCCTGATATAACCTGTTTGTCCGACGAGAGATCTGAAAATGATTTTATTGGTATCTTCTCCTTCTATCAGGATGGGCTGGATTTTATCCTGAAGCCG
>CAZEKO010000097.1:0-7260 GCA_964512775.1 uncultured Bacteroides sp.
GGTATTATAACCTTCACGCCCTCCCCAGAAAACGTAATTTTCTCCACCCAGAGCTATTGTCGCGTC
The DNA here is from genome assembly GCA_964512775.1 of uncultured Bacteroides sp. Classification (GTDB taxonomy): domain Bacteria; phylum Bacteroidota; class Bacteroidia; order Bacteroidales; family SM23-62; genus LJUQ01. The sequence goes on from CAZEKO010000097.1 coordinate 67, forward strand.
AAGAGCATTTTTAACCTGGGTTCCGGCATATGTAATGACATTAAAATCCGGATTTGTTGCCGCTCCGTTCATATATCTCGGATGAGAGAAAAGATTTGCAGTCCCCCATAAAAGTTTCACTCCTGATGCATTCTGTTTTTCTCTGGCATATTCAACCATTGTCTGAAGTCTTTTTTCAGATTCAGTTATTGATCCCGCTTCAGCCACAATATCAAAATCATGAAAACAATAGAATGGTATACCCATTTTGGTGATAAATTCAAAAGCTGCATCCATTTTTTCTTTTCCAAAATCGATCGGATCTTTTGCATGTGACCATGGAAAAATTTTCGTCCCTGGTCCGAAAGGATCTCCTCCTGTTCCTGTCAGGGTATGCCAGTATGCAACTGCAAAACGAAAATGCTCTTTCATGGTTTTTGAACCAATTTTCCGGTTTTCATCATAAAACCGAAATGCAAGTGGATTTTTTGATTCAATTCCTTCAAAAGGGATTTTTTTGATTCCTGGAAAAAATTCTTTATTCCCAATTAAATAGTTCATAATTAGTGGTTTATTAATTTATAATATTGTCAAATAGTTCTGAGTGGATTAAATTTACAATTTTGTGTTACAAATTACAAGTTACAAGGTCACAAGGTTACTACTTCAGGTGTAGTTTCAGCTGGTGGAGCCAGATTTGATAGGCTGTTGCAAAAAGATCATATGATTTTTTGTCAGGTTCAATGACCTTAATTTTTTTTAGGCTACTGAATGCATTACTAAAGTTGTCATAATAACCTGCTCCGACCCCGGCACCTTTGGCGGCTCCCTGAGATCCATCGGTATCAAATAATTCGATAACGGCACCGGTGAGCCCGGCAAGTGTCTCCCTGAATATCGGGCTTAAAAACATGTTGGTATTTCCTGCTCGTATCACAGAAGGTTTTATACCAGTCGTTTTCATGATTTCCATTCCATAGTGGAAGGCAAAAACAATTCCTTCCTGCGCTGCCCTGATAAGGTGTGCATTTGAGTGAATGTTGAAATTCATATTGTTAAAGTAGCAACCAGGATCACGATTGTTAAGCATACGTTCAGCACCGTTGCCAAATGGCAAGATTGACAATCCTTTAGACCCGACAGGAATACGTCCTGCGATATTATTCATTTCATCATAATCTGTATCCTGGTTGGCCATGTTGTGTTTTAGCCAGCTATAAAGAATTCCTGTGCCATTAATGCATAAAAGAACGCCCAGTCGGGTATTATTTTTTTCATGATTTACGTGGGCAAATGTATTTACTCTTGATTCCGGATCGTATCTGATTTCATCGCTTACACCATATACTACTCCGCTGGTTCCGGCTGTGGCAGCAATTTCACCTGGATTAAGTACGTTCAGTGAAAATGCATTATTCGGTTGATCTCCGGCACGGTAGGTGACAGGTGTGCCTTCTTTTAATCCCAATTCTTTGGCAGCTGATAAAGTTAATTTCCCCTGTTCTGAAAATGTGGGAACTATTTCAGGAATCAGCGCAGGATCCACCTGGTAATAATTCAGCAGAAAATCAGCGATTCTGTGATTTTCAAAATCCCAGAAAATCCCTTCTGAAAGGCCTGAAATTGTTGTATTGATTTCACCTGTCATACGCATTGCGACATAGTCTCCGGGCAACATTATTTTAAATATCTTCGCATAAATGTCAGGTTCATTTTCCTTTACCCATCGAAGCTTTGAAGCTGTGAAATTTCCTGGTGAATTAAGAAGGTTCTGCAGGCATAGTTTTTCTCCAATATTCCTGAATGCTTTTTCACCGAGGTTTACTGCACGGCTGTCGCACCAAATAATCGAAGGACGTAAAACATTTTTGTTCTTATCAACAACGACTAATCCATGCATCTGGTATGAAATGCCAATAGCAAGTATCTTTTCCGGTTTTGTTTCTGCTTTTTTTACGACCTCTCTTATGGCAAGCTTAATATTCGACCACCATACTTCCGGATCCTGTTCAGCCCAGCCTGCTGATCTGGCGATGATTTCCATTTCCTTTTTAGGATAAAATGCAGAAGCAATAGTAGTACCCCTGTCAGCAGACAGAATGCTGGCTTTGATAGATGAACTGCCAATATCTAAACCGAGTAAAAACATATGAATTATTTTATTCTGCTTTAGGAAGTGTGAATGTGAAAGTACTGCCTTTATCTAGTTCGCTTTTAATCGTTATTTCTCCACCATGTTTTTTAATAAACTCCTGGCAAATAATAAGTCCAAGTCCCGTACCTGGTTCTCCTGCCGTACCTGTTGTAGTATGAAACTCTTCAAACTGGAATAATCTGTGTAGATCCTCTGGATCAATTCCAACTCCTGTATCAGAAATACTTACTACCAGAAATTTTCCATCATCTTTAGCTGAAATGGAAATCTTGCCACCTGATGGTGTGAATTTAATAGCATTACTAAGAAGATTCCTTATGACCAGTTCAATCATATTCTTATCTACATAAACAAAAATATCCTTCTGAATTTCAGAACTGAAAATAAGGCCTTTTTTCTTTAATGAAGCATTAAGGACTTGCACCGTTTCATCAATTATCCTGGACAAAGATTGTTTAGATGGATTATACTTGATCCTGTCGGTTTGAGTTCTTGACCACTGAAGAAGATTTTCCAGAAGATTATGTGCATGTTGGGATGATTCATAAATAAGTCCAACAAATTCCTGCTTTTTTGCATCATCAAAATCCGAGTAGTTTCTCATCAGCAGTTCAGTAAATCCCAGAATAGAATGAAAAGGATTACGCAGATCGTGGGCAATAATGGAAAAGAATTTGTCTTTTGTATAATTTAATTTCTGAAGTTGTTTTGTGTGTTCAGCAAGAAGTTCTTCTTCTTTTTTCTTTAAGGTTATATCCCGTCCGATTCCTACCAGGCCTATTATTTTACCAGTACTGTCCTTAAGTGGAATTTTTGTGGTAGATAGATAAATTGTTCCCCCGGTTTCATCCAGACTTTGTTCTTCAATATTAATAAGCGGTTTTCCTGATGCGATAATTTCCTGTTCGTTCCAGTAATATTTGTTGGCAAGTTCTTTCGGATAAAAATCGAAATCGGTTTTTCCTGCCATCTCCAGTGGTGACCGGATTCCATGAACCTGGGCAAGTTTTTTATTTGCTACAACAAACCTGCTTTTTATATCCTTAATATATATGAAATCAGGCATATTGTCAATTAATGTTCGCAGGAGATTTTCATCACTAAAGAAATTCTCGCTTTGGGGAGTTTCATCAGTCTTACGGCGAAATTTATGTTCCCAGAGTCTGGCGATAAACCATGCAAGAATGATGAGGAGAATTAAAAATAAAATCAGGAATAACCACCAGTATGTTAAAAAGAAGTTCATTTTATTCAAGATTAACCCTTTTCATTTTAGGTGCAAGCAAATTGAATAAAACCCATGCAATAAGGTATGCTGAACCTGCGATAAGAAACAGGATAAAATATCCTGATTCTATATTCCCCTTACTTTCAGCGAATTCCAAAATATTTCCGGTTAAAATGGCCACAAGTATTCCTCCAACAGAACCGGCAAAACCGCCAATTCCAGTGACTGATGCCACAGCTTTTTTAGGGAACATATCAGATACCGTTGTGAAAATATTTGCTGACCAGGCTTGGTGTGAAGCTGCAGCCAAGCTTATCAGGGCGATGGCACTCCAGAAACCTATTCCGGCAGCCTGTGCAAATACGATCGGCACAACCAGAAATGCAAATAAGAGCATGGCAGTAGCACGACTTCTGTGCACTTTCCATCCGATTTTTATGAAGTAAGAAGAAAGCCAGCCTCCGAAAACACTACCGATTGTTGTTGCTGTATAGATTACGACAAGAGGAAGTCCGAATTGTGTAATTTTAAGACCCCGAACATCTGCTAACCACTTGGGAATCCAGAAAAGATAAAACCACCAAATAGGATCAGTAAGGAATTTACCCACAAAAAATGCCCAGGTTTGCCTGAACTTTAACAGTTTAAACCAGGATATTTTTTCTTTTATTTCTTCTTCATGATCACTGTTAATATATTTTAATTCAGGCTCTTTTAATCGTTTTTGTTTTTCAGGTACTTCGTAGAAAATAAACCAGAATACAAGCCAGATTAGTCCAATAGAACCTGTTAAAATAAAAGCCATTTGCCAGCCCCAATTAACTGCCAACCATGGAACAATCAGTGGTGCAATGATGGCACCTAAATTTGTCCCTGAGTTTAAAATGCCGAAGGCAAAAGCCCGCTCTCGTTTTGGAAACCATTCTGCAAGAGTTTTGTTAGCAGCCGGGAAGTTCCCTGCCTCTGTTAAGCCAAGAAAAGCACGGGCTATTCCAAAACCAACCGCTCCTTTGGCCAGTGCATGTGCAATTGCTGCAATACTCCATCCTATAAATGCAAGAGCATATCCTATTTTTGTTCCAAGTTTATCAATTATTCGCCCTGCTAAAATCATTCCAATAGCATAGGCTATTTGAAATGCAGAAACTATATATCCATATTCAGATTCTCCTATACCAAGATCAGATTTAAGTATTGGAGCAAGTATACCAATAACCTGCCGGTCAAGATAGTTAACAGTCGTTGCGAAGAATATCAAAGCACAGATGGTCCATCTGTATTTTCCAATTTTCTCCTGGACTGATATAATTTTACCCAGGTCCTTTGATGATGTGGATTGTGAGTCACTATGCATTGCAAAGGTGTAAAATTAAATAACTGTTGCTAAGATAGAAGAAATTTATTTTAAACTGAATGATTGATCTTAATATCCCATAATAACTCTAACCTCATTTACCTCATTTGCCAGAGAAAGTGGCACCATTTTGCCTTCAATCTTCTGACCATTCACAATCATTTCCTTAACTCCATAGGTAACTTTTAATGGATTCAGAATCTGGATCCGGAAAGTTTTATTCCTGAACTTACGGATAAGCTTAAGCTTGTCCCAATCAACAGGAATACACGGATCGATTATTAAACCATTATAATCCGGACGAATGCCGAGAATATACTGAGTTATTGCATATAAATTCCAGGCAGCCGTTCCAGTTAACCATGAATTTTTTGCTTCACCTGGCCTGAATGCATCTTTTCCTGCTATCATCTGTGAATACACGTATGGTTCGGTTTTATGTAAATCACTGATATCTTCTAAATAGGAAGGAGAAATTTTTCGGTAATATTCAAAAGCCTGGTTGCCATTCTCAAGTAAAGCTTCAGCTATCATGATCCATGGATTATTATGACAGAATATTCCTGCATTTTCTTTATATCCGGCAGGGTAGGAGGTGATCTCTCCCATATGGACAAGATATTCGGAGAAGGCGGGATTGTTAAGTACAATACCATAGTCGCAATCCAGGAATTTTTTTACCGAATCAAGAGCTTTTCTTGCACGGCCGTCTTTTGAACCGATACCTGCCATCACACAGTAACCCTGGGATTCAATAAAAATTTTACCTTCTTTATTTTCTTTTGATCCAATCTTATGGCCGAAGTGGTCATATGCTCTAACGAACCATTCCCCATCCCAGCCATGTTGATTTATAGATTTGATCATTTTCTGAACATGGATTTCGGCTTCTTTTGCTTCTGAATGTTTGCCAATTAATTTACATAATTCGGAATAATCCCCGCCATACAGTACAAACATACCGGCAATCAAAACTGATTCAGCCCTGCCTCCCTCTTTGTTCTCGGTTGTCTGAAATGATTCATCAGGATTGGTAGAAAAACAATTCAGGTTCAGACAGTCGTTCCAGTCAGCCCTGCCTATAAGCGGTAATCCATGTTCCCCAATATTATTGACTACATGGTTGAAGGATCTTTTCAGGTGTTCAAAAAGAGTAGCGGTATCTTTTGGATTATTGTCGAATGGAACCTGAATGTCAAGAATTCCGAAATCACCGGTCTCTTTAATATAATTTACCGTACCAAAAATTAGCCATAAAGGATCATCATTGAAATTTCCACCAATATCAGCGTTACCTTTCTTCGTTAAAGGTTGATATTGGTGATATGCTCCGCCATCCGGGAACTGAGTAGACGCAAGATCAATAATTCTCTCACGAGCTTCCCCTGGCATCATATGAACATATCCAACAAGGTCCTGATTGGAATCCCTGAACCCGATTCCCCTCCCAATTCCTGATTCAAACAATGATGCGCTTCTCGACATGTGGTATGTAACTACACACTGGTACTGGTTCCAGATATTAACCATCCTGTCTAACTTTTCATCATGTGATTCAATTGAATAATGTGACAGTATCTCATCCCACCATTTGCGCAGTTCATTAAATTCTCTGTAAACAGCATCCGGCGATCCCAATCTTTTAATCATTTCTTTTGATTTTTCTTTATTAATGATCCCCGGCGATTCCCATTTCTCTTCAAAATTATTTTCAACATATCCAAGTATAAAAACCAGTTGCTTTTCAGCACCAGCCTTGAGTTTTATTTCCAGATGATGAGACGCTATTGGAGACCAGCCATGTGCATGGGAGTTACGCAATTTGTTATTGATAACTCCATCAGGATTTCCTGCATTATTATAAAGCCCGGTGAAAGTATCACGATCTGTTTCAAATCCGGAAATTTTTTCATTGACCCAATAAAAAGCATAGTGATTCCTGCGTTCTTTGTATTCCGTTTTATGATATATAGCTGATCCATCAATTTCAACTTCACCAGTGGAAAAATTTCTCTGGAAGTTTGTCATATCATCAAGGGCATTCCACAGACACCATTCAACAAATGAAAAAACACTGAAAGTTTTGGTTTTGTCACTATTATTTTTAAGCGTCACCAATTGAATTTCACCATTAAAATCAAGGGGTACAAAAGCTAAAATCTCAGCCCTGAGGTTATTTTTCATTCCGCTGATCCGGGTATATCCCAATCCATGCCTGCATTCATAATGATCAAGTGTAGCCATAACCGGTTTCCAACCCGGTGACCAGATATCACCTTTTTCATTGATATATAAATACTTACCACCAGTATCAGGAGGTAAATTATTATATCTGTACCGGGTTATTCTCCGCAACCGTGCATCTTTATAAAAACTATATCCTCCGGAGGTATTTGATATTATTGAAAAAAAATCTTTATTCCCAAGGTAGTTAATCCAGGGATAAGGAGTTTTTGGAGTAGTAATGACATACTCCTT
>CAZEKO010000098.1:0-1810 GCA_964512775.1 uncultured Bacteroides sp.
CCCTTTTCTTCAAGTTTTTGGGATAATTCCCTGCTTACGATGGGAGATATAGAGCTCATATCAATAAAAACAGAACCGGTTTTCAAACCCTCAATCAATCCTTTTTTCCCCAGCACAACTTCTTTAACATGCGGGGAATTAGGCAACATAGTGATTATGAACTCACAATCATTGGCAACTTCTTTGGGGGACGCAGCCTTCTCTGCACCAAGGGAAACAAGTTCATCCACGGCGCTTTGGTTTAAATCAAGTACAACCAGGTTGTATCCTGCTTTTAAAAGATTTTTGCACATGGGTTTACCCATTATCCCCAGACCTATAAATCCGATTTTAAACATATTATGTCCTCCTTTTTTGATTTTTAATGTCGTATAATTATATTTTTTTTAGTTCGAAACGTTGGATTTTTCCTACAATAAAAATATAACTGACAATAGCAAGAAATGCATGAATACTAACAAAAACCAACGCCCAATTAAATGAACCTGTAATCTTAATTATATAACCGATTGCTATTGGTGTGACAATGCTGGAAAGATTGCCAAAAGTGTTGAAAAGAGAGCCGCTCAAACCTGTGATTTCTTTTGGTGCTGTGTCGGCATTGACTGCCCATCCAAGGGCACCTACTCCTTTACCGAAGTACGACAATGCCATAAAAGCAACTACCATCCATTCAACACCGGTAGAATTGCAAAAAATCATACTCATGGATAACAACATCCCGGTAACAATAGGCACTTTTCTTGCAACTGAAAGAGAAGCACCTTTTTTGAGCAGGTAATCGGAGAATATACCGCCCAGATTTCCTCCTACAAAACCAAAAATTGCAGGTAATACAGCAACTACTCCGGCTTTAAGAATGGTCATTCCCCGCGCCTGAACAAGATATACCGGGAACCAGGTAATGAAAAAAAACGTAATCGCATTTATACAGTATTGAGCAATATAAACACCTATAAACATACGGTTTTTTAAAAGTTGACTTAGGAATTGCCATTTCGGGGCATCATGATTATTTTTATTTCCTTTCACTGTATGGTCTATTTCCGCAAGGGCTCCGCCTTTCGTAATATAGTCCAGCTCGGCCTGATTAATGTACCGGGATTTTTTAGGCGCATGCACAAACTTCAGCCAGAAGATCAGAAAAATAAAACCTACTGTCCCCATAAAAATAAAAGACCACTTCCATCCATAGGTATGAACTATATATCCTAATAAAGGAGCAAAGAGCACTGTTGCAAAATATTGTGCTGAATTAAATATAGCTGCCGCTGTACCGGTTTCTTTTGTAGGGAACCAGGCAACTGTAATTCTGCTGTTTGCCGGAAAAGCCGGAGCCTCAGCTATACCTAAAAGGAACCTTAAGATAAACAGAGCAACAACAGCCGAAAAACCAACAAAGAGACCCGTAAATCCTGTTATGAATGTAATAAAAGACCATACGAAAAGACTGATAGCATATATTTTCCTCGATCCAAACCGGTCCAGAAGCCATCCTCCTGGAAGCTGGGCAAGGACGTACGACCAGCCAAAAGCCGAAAATATATACCCCATTGACACAGAATTCAAATCCAGGCTCTTTGCCAATGCCGGCCCTGCAATAGAAAGTACTGTGCGGTCTGCATAATTTATTGCAGTAGCAAAAAAAAGTAAGCTTACTATGACCCAGCGGAATTGACTTTTGTTTGATTCATCCATTGACTGGCTTCTAGAATTCATTTTTAAATTTATCTGGGTCGGGTAAATTCATCTTCAAATCTCTATGCTATTTACTAAAATATTAAATCTTAAATTCATTTTGTTAATTAAA
>CAZEKO010000098.1:1910-4785 GCA_964512775.1 uncultured Bacteroides sp.
AATCTCTATGCTATTTACTAAAATATTAAATCTTAAATTCATTTTGTTAATTAAATTGAATAAATAAAAATAGATGTAATCAGACAAAAAAATGTCAACTTGGATATTTGAAATCTGTTTCTTATGACTAATATTGATTAAAATACTCAATATCTGAATGAATGAATAAGTTGCTGGTATTCCTGATTTGTATTTCTTTTTTTTCTTGCTCTACGGATCCAAAACTAAAGTCTGCAAATCAGGATTTTAAATCCTGGGCAAAAACACCACCAATGGGTTGGAATAGTTACAATTCCTTTGGTGCTGCAGTGACAGAGAAAGAAGTAAAAGAAAATGCGGATTATATGGCAGAGAAATTAAAACAATACGGATGGGAATATATTGTGGTTGATTATTGCTGGTCTTATCCTCATCCGCCGGGAAGTATTCAGGACGATCCCCCGCAGTTCCGCCTTAATAAAGATGGGGCTTATGTTCCATGGTTGGCTATGGATGAATATGGAAGATTATATCCTGATCTGAGAAAGTTTCCTTCATCTTATGGAAACCAGGGATTTAAACCTCTTGCTGATTATATCCATAGTCTCGGACTTAAATTTGGAATTCATGTTATGCGCGGTATTCCTAGACAGGCAGTCTGGGCCAGGTCGCCGGTAAAGGGAACCGATGGAATTGATGCATCCATGATAGCTGATACGACCTCAACCTGTCCATGGTTAAACCAGATGTACGGTTTAAATATGAAAGTCCCTGGAGCACAGGAGTATTATAATTCATTGGTCGATCTTTATGCTTCATGGGGAGTAGATTATATTAAAATGGACGACATGAACCAGAACGAAACCATGACTTATTTTGGAGAGGAATCAGAAGCTATGCACAAGGCTATAATGCAATGCGGGAGGCCAATAATTCTTAGCTTGTCACCTTTTATGGATTATAAAAATAAAGATCATATCAAGTCAGTATCGAATTTATGGCGTATCTCAAAAGATTTCTGGGATGAATGGGAATCTTTGAAGCAACAGTTTGAATTAGCAGACCAGTGGAATAATGAACGTGAAGCAGGGAACTGGCCGGATGCCGATATGCTTCAGTTGGGCCGTATATCTCGTCGCGGCCCACACGGACCTGAAAGAGAAACCAATTTTACCCGGGATGAACAGCTTTCTCATATGTTCCTATGGTGTATTATGCAATCACCTCTTATGATGGGAGGAGATATGCCTGAAAATAATCCTTTTGTTGAGAGATTAATGACAAATGCCGAGGTGATTGCAGTTGATCAGAATGCTGAGCATCCCCGTCAGATTTTTCGGGAAAATGGCAAGGCAGCCTGGTGTTCAAATATTCCTGGATCAGAAGACATTTATTTGGCTTTTTTCAACCTTAATGACCGGATAGACGTTGTTTCAATATCTTTCAATCAATTAGGATTAGCCTCTGAAAATAAAATACGGGATTTATGGTCTCAAAAGGATATCGGAATTTTTTCAGAAGAATTCACAGATACCATCAATCCGCATGGTGCAAAAATTTACAGAATAAGTTCAAAAAATTAGTTTAAATGGATCATATAAACAATTTAAGCCTGATTTTTAGTTTAATCCCATCAATATTGATTTCCTGTACAGATGGATCCCAGAAAAGACAGGTGCCTGATAAACCAAATGTAATATTCGTACTTGTTGACGATATGGGATATGGTGACTTAAGCTGTTACGGACAAAAAGCATTCTCAACCCCGGCATTAGACAAAATGGCTGAGGAGGGCATAAGATTTAATAATTTTTATTGTGGTTCAACTGTTTGTGCTCCTTCACGGGCTTCCTTACTTTCCGGTAAGCACACAGGCCATGCATCAGTAAGGGGAAATGCACCTGCTCAGTTAATGGGTGATGATGAGCTTACAATTGCAAAAGTATTTAAACAGGCAGACTATAAAACTGCCTGCATCGGGAAATGGGGAATCGGACATCCACCCCCTGCCGACGATCCTTTCCGGAAGGGTTTTGATTATTTTTATGGTTACATAAATATGATGCATGCGCATAACCTGTATCCTGAATTTTTATACAGGAATGGTGAAAAAGTTTATCTGGGCAATAAATTGCAGGTTGTCGACGGTAAAAATCCATGGGCCGACAGCCCGGAGGGTACTGGTGTTTCAGAAGTAAAGAAGGAGTATGCTCATTTCCTTTTCGATCATGAAGCAATTTCATTTATTGAAAAAAACAGAAACGAAAGATTCTTCCTGTACCTTGCTTATAACGTTCCTCATGCAAATAATGAGAAAAAACCCGATGGAATGGAAGTCCCTGATTATTATGAGTTTATTGAAAAAGACTGGCCAAATCAGGAAAAAGGATTTGCTGCCATGATGCGTAATATAGATAATTCGATGGGGATGATATTTGCAAAGCTGAAAGAGCTTGGTATTGATGAAAAGACATTGGTGATTTTTTGCAGTGATAATGGTCCCCATCAGGAGGGCGGACATTTGATGGAATTTTTTAACAGTAATGATGACCTGAGGGGGATGAAACGTGACTTGTATGATGGTGGTGTCCGTACACCTTTTATTGCACGTTGGCCCGGAATGATAAAACCTAATTCCATTTCAGGCCACATTGCTGCATTATGGGATGTTTTACCAACCTTCTGCGATATTGCAGGTGTAAATAAGCCGGAAGATACCGACGGAATTTCTTTCCTGCCGGCGATGCTTGATAATAAACAAACTGAAACCCATGATTACCTCTACTGGGAATTCTTCGAACAGGGGGGGAAACAAGCTATCTTAAAAGGTGACTGGAAGGCAATCCGTTTGAATGTAAGTGAAAAAGCTGGACAGCAAGTTACAGAACTATATAAT
>CAZEKO010000098.1:4885-7247 GCA_964512775.1 uncultured Bacteroides sp.
ATGCGCGGTGGAAAATCAGCCTTATGGAAAGATGAAAATATAGCAGATTCAATTACCCTGAAAGCTGTTCAATTCATTGAAAAAAACAACCCTGAAATTACCGGTAAACCTTTTTTCCTTTATTTCTGTACTCAGGATATCCATGTGCCACGCGTTCCTCACACACGTTTTAAAGGTAAAACTGGTATGGGACCTCGTGGCGATGCAATCGTTGAATTCGACTGGTCAGTGGGGCAGATTCTTGAAAAACTCGAAAGCCTGGGATTGACAAAAAGTACTTTAATTATTTTATCAAGTGATAATGGTCCGGTAGTGGACGACGGGTATAAAGATCAGGCAGTCGAACTTCTCGGTGATCACAAACCGGCAGGAATCCTCCGTGGCGGCAAATACAGCTCTTTTGAAGGAGGTACCAGTGTCCCTTTTATTGTCTCATGGCCTGGAAAAGTAAAACCGGGAACTTCAGGTACACTGGTAAGTCAAATTGATTTATTTGGTTCAATGGCACAACTTACAGGTCAGGTAATTCCAGGGGATTCAATATCTGACAGTTTTAATTCACTTGACTCCTGGCTGGGCAAATCAGATAAAGACCGTGATTATGTGATTCAGCAATCTGTTTCACGAACATTGTCAATTATCATGGGTAACTGGAAATACATTACTCCGAGTAAAGCTCAAAAAATCAGTCAAAACACCGGTATCGAACTTGGTAATGATACCGTTCCGCAACTCTATAATCTGTCGGATGATCCCGGTGAAAGGAACAATATTGCTGATAAATACCCGGAAAAGGTCAGGGAATTGGTTTCGAAACTTGAAACAATAAAATAGCAGATCTAGTACTCCAGGTCCTCTTCGTTTATTGTAATAAGACTTAATTCACGGACAAGTTTGTCACCTTTGTTTATGGTGAGGTTCTGACCAGGATTATCATCGGATCCTGGAGAGGGTATGGCATCTGTTTCAGGCAGGTAAGCCCTGAGCTTTTTAACTACTTTATTATATTTCGGATCATTTATCAGGTTATTCCATTCCATAGGATCGGTAAAGTGATCATACAGTTCTTCTGTTCCGTCTATATAAATGTTGTACCGGTACTGTTCGCTGCGTACGGAATGGTTTTTATAGCCCATAGTTGTAAGGGATGGATACCATTTTTTACCTGGTTTTTTCAACAGGGGAACAATGCTGCGGCCTTCACAATGAGCGGGAACCGGCAGTCCGCATAAGTCTGCAAGCGTCGGGTAGAGATCCATGAAATTGACCGGTCTCGTACACTGGCTGGTTTTAGTCATACCGGGTACTTTTATTATCAGGGGTGAACGGACTGATTCTTCCCAGAGAAATGTCTTGCGGTAACGGAGTTTTTCTCCCAGAAACCAGCCGTGATCACCAAGAAGAACGATAATTGTATTGTCATTATACTTACTTTTTTCGAGAGCATCAAGGACAAGACCAATGCAATCGTCGACATAACTGATGCATGCCATATATGCTCTTGCTGCTTCCCTGAACTTACCGGATTGTTTAATGATCTTGTAATCTGCAGTAGGTTCGAATTTCTTTTTTCCATCAGGAGTCAGAATATCATCCAGATCATCTTCATGAATATCCGGAATATTAATGCTGTTCAGGTCATATCTGTCGAAGTATTCCTGAGGCACGTACCAGGTAAGGTGGGGTTTGGAAATGCCAAGCATGATGAAAAATGGTTTATTGTAGTCCTGTTGAAGCTTATTGACAACCCATTGTGCCGAAATCCAGTCCTGGGTTTTTTCTTTACCAACAGTTGTTGGGCCCCAGTCCATTAAAGTACCAACAGTTCCTTCTACGTTCATTCCGCTCATAGGTATTTTTGATTTATCAATCGGGAAACCTCCCGATTCATTTTCCCACAGGTCGAAAGCCCATTGACCTGCGTCCCTTTCACCATTGTATAAATGTTTATGGAAAATCTTTCCTGTAGAAAGTGTGAAATATCCGTTCTGAGAGAAATACTGAGGCATTGTCGGTACTGAAGTGGCAACCTTAGAATCCCGCAGGTTTTGGGTGTTACCATAAACTCCTGTGGTGGATGGTCTGAGACCTGTCAGGAAAGCGCTCCGGGACGGACAACATAATGATGAAGGACATTGTGCATTGGTCATTATCATGGAGCTATTTCTGGCAAGACGGTCTATATTGGGGGTTTTAACCTGAGGATTACCACCAAAACAACCGATCCAGTCGTTGAGGTCATCTACAACAATGAACAGGACGTTCATTTTTTCTTTAGCTGTGTATTGAGCCTGCAGAGTTGCTATCGGGGCACAGCTCAATATTGCCACGACCAGGAGACTTTTGTAATTATTCATGGTTT
>CAZEKO010000099.1:0-3436 GCA_964512775.1 uncultured Bacteroides sp.
CGGGAATAATATCTCTTTTATATTGTGGATTCATATCACGCAATAATTTCATCGGGATATTCAGGACATTTGCAACCTGTTCAAGGTGTAATTCTTTAGAGATTATTATTGTATCCACAGGAAAATTAAGGTTGACAACTCTTGGGGCCAGATTATGATATTGATAGTTATTCATTAAATATGCAACTGCAATGAAAGCAGGCACGTGCCCCCTGGTTTCACGCGGAAGATATCTGTAAATTTCCCAGTAATTCCTTTTGCCCCCTGATCGTCTGATGGCCTTATTTACATTTGTGGGTCCGCAGTTATAGGCAGCAATAACAAGTGTCCAGTCACCATATATCTTGTATAGATCCTGCATATATTTTGCTGCCACATGGGTCGATTTGACCGGATCGCGTCTTTCATCCACAAATGAGTTGATTGTAAGACCATACATACGTCCCGTTCCGTACATAAACTGCCATAATCCGGTTGCCCCTGCCCTTGACACAGCCCTGGGATTAAGTGCCGATTCAATTATTGAACAATACTTAAGTTCCAGCGGCATATCATAAAAGGCAAATATTTCTTCGAATATCGGGAAATAATATTCTGACAGTCCAAGCATAATACCGACCTGTTCCCTTCGCCGTTCAGTATATACATGAATAAAACTCCTCACATGCCTGTTATATGACAGATCAATCAGTGAAGGTATCCGGCTAAGTCTTTCTATATAAACAGAATCGGGATAATCCGGGAAAATAGTATCAGCCAGAGGATCATAATTGAATAAATATCTTGTATCCGCGTTATTTGTCACGTACCAAAGGTTCAAAAGGCTATCGAGATTATTGCTGAATGCTGAAAGAATTATTTCGGATTCAACTTCTAAATCCACTATCAGGGAATCATCCAGTGAAGTTGAGTCTCTTGATGTTATAGAGGCATTTATAACGCAAGGATAAATCAGCAGAAAAAATAAAATAATTCTTTTAATCATTGTAATTGGGAATTTCAAGGGAACAAAGTAAGTGAAATCTAAAAACTTAGGCAACATTTAATTCCAACAGAATTATAAATACCATTACAGGATAATATGGTGGGGTCGATTACAAGGGCAATATCTTCACTTATGTCATAATTGATTAAATGAGCATCGACAGTAGCATCAATGATTTGAAGGACATAAAATCCGGCAGTCCCTATGGCTAACAAATCTCTCCAACGCTTGTGAAAATCTTTATAGACTTCAGCCTGCCTGATTGTTATACCCTCCCATTCACTCACATTGTTATCCAGCATTTTTTTGTATTTGTCTTTATAAAATTTGTATTTATCAGAATTATACGCGACTCCATAAATCAGCCCTCCAAATCCGACATAAACAATAGGAACCTTCCAGTATTTATGATTATAAATCTGTCCAAGTCCAGGCAGGACAGCCGAATAGATTGAAGCTTTTTTTGGGGAATGTTTTGCCAGGAAAATGCTGTCTTTTTCAGTCCTCCTGTCAGTTTTGGTGATTGTATCAGCTATTACTATCAGAGTATCTCTCTCCTGGCAAAATGCTGGCAGGAAAAAGAAAACTAATACAAAAACTGCAGGAAATCGGTTTAATCCTTTCAAACGGCTTTCAGTTTATCTAATATTGCCAGGATCCTTTCAAGATCCTCATCCGATTTAAAAGGAATAACGATTCTTCCGTTACCCTTATTGTTCCTTTTTAACTCAACTTCAGTCTGAAAGAATTCTGCCAGATGATGGCGCAGAGATTCATATTCCTTCTGGCTGACTTCTATCTGCTTTGCTTGCGGGGGATTTTCGGATGTGTTGCTAATCTTACGAACGATTTCTTCCACTTTCCTTACAGAAAGGTCATTTTTAAGAATATCCCGATAGATCTTAAGTTGAGTTTCCGGATCAGGTATATTGATAACAGCCCTTGCATGGCCCATAGATATTATTTTATCCCTGATACCCAGTTGAATTTCTGCAGGAAGCTTAAGCAGCCGAAGATAATTAGTTATGGTTGATCTTTTTTTCCCGACTCTTTCGCTAAGGTTCTCCTGTGTAAGGCTACATTCTTCAATAAGCCGCTGATAACTTATCGCAACTTCAATCGAATCGAGGTCTTCACGCTGGATATTCTCAACAAGTGACATTTCCAGCATATTCTGGTCATTAGCTTTTCTGACATAAGCAGGGATTGCTATTAATCCGGCCATTCGAGCAGCCTTGTAGCGTCGTTCACCCGTTATAAGCTGATATTTGTTACCGTCCAGTTCCCTGATAGTTATAGGCTGTATTATACCGATTTCCCGGATTGAAGATGCCAGTTCCTGCAGGGATTCTTCATCAAAGTTTTTTCTTGGCTGAAAAGGATTCAACTCAATCTGATCCATATCGATCTCATTGATTGCTGATACCGTAAACCGCGGAGAATCAGCATCTTCAATCAGAGCACCCAATCCTCTTCCAAGAACATTTTTACTGGTCATTTTTTTGTTATTTATACAATAATCTTTTCCTGACTTTTTATTCTTGTTTTATCATTCTTCTGCAACAATTCACGCGCCAGATTAAGATGATTAATACTTCCTTTACTGTCGGCATCATAAAGAATGGCTGGTTTGCCAAAACCGGGAGCCTCACCCAGCTTAATATTTCTCTGTATTATTGTGTCAAATACCATTGTCTGAAAATGTTTTCTTACCTCATCCACCACCTGATTTGATAACCTCAATCGCGGATCATACATGGTTAAAAGGAATCCCTCTATTATAAGCTGGGGATTTAGCCTGCTCTGTATTATTTTTATTGTATTCAGCAACTTTCCGAGCCCTTCAAGAGCGAAATACTCACATTGCACCGGTATAATTACCGAATCGGCAGCAGTGAGTGCATTTACAGTTATTAATCCCAGTGAAGGGGAACAATCAATAAGTACAAAATCATAATCATCTTTTACTGTGTCAATAACCTTTTTCAATGCTTTTTCACGGCTTGGAAGATTCAGCATTTCAATTTCAGCTCCAACCAGGTCAATACTTGAAGGAATCAAATCAAGCCCGGTAATCTCAGAGTTCAGAATGATTTTTTTTGCATCTATGTCATCAATCAGGCATTCATAAATAGTTGTCTTTATGTTTTTTAAATCAAAACCGGTACCCGATGTGGCATTCGCCTGAGGATCTGCATCTACTATCAACACCTTCTGTTCTAAAACTGCAAGGCTTGCCGCAAGATTAATTGCTGTCGTAGTCTTCCCTACACCGCCCTTTTGATTTGCCACTGCAATAACTTTCCCCATTAATTTAATTTTTGAGATTGGTAAATATCTTTGTGGGCTTCAAATTTACGAACTTATGGATCAATCCATTTTTTTGAGCAAAATCTTATTGTAAACATTTATCCCGCATTTATAAACACATTATTAACAATCCATATTTTT
>CAZEKO010000099.1:3536-7150 GCA_964512775.1 uncultured Bacteroides sp.
GACTGGAAAAAAATACGGAGTCTTCTGCTTAAACATGATTTCGATTTTCATGAAATTTCCACAGAACGACCAGGACATGCTACTGAAATCTCAAAAAAGTTTATCGAGCAAGGTTATAAACGCATTATTGTTGTGGGTGGTGATGGTACCTTAAATGAGGTTATTAATGGTTTGTTTTTGCAGACAAGGTATCCCACTACTGAAGTCACTTTTGGTATGATTTCAATAGGTACCGGAAATGACTGGGGAAGGATGCTGAAAATACCTGTAGATTATGAAGAGGCTATCATTACGATCAAAGAATGCAAAACATTTATACAGGATGCTGGTATTGTCAGTTATCGCGATGATGATAACAATATTGACAGATATTTCGTAAATATTGCCGGGTTGGGATTTGATGCAATCGTAACGAAAAAAGCAAATCGTCTTAAGGAAAGAGGGAGGGGCGGGCCATTGTTATATTTCGCTACAATTTTTTCCAGCCTTTTAAACTACAGGTATGTAAATGCTGTAATAAATATCGACGGAAAGAACTATAAAAATAAGATCTTCAGCATGAATATCGGAATCGGTAAATATAACGGCGGTGGTATGATGCAGGTCCCCGGAGCAATTGCTGATGATGGTTTGTTTGACCTTACCGTAATTAATAAAATCAGCAAACCGGATATAATAATGAGTCTGAGGAAGTTATATAACGGTAATATTGTCCATCATAGGAAGGTGGAGACTTTTACAGGAAGATCTATCAGCATTGATTCTGATACTAAAATTCTGCTTGAAACAGACGGAGAATCCCTTGGTCATACTCCTATGGAATTTCAAATTATTCCAAAAAGTGTACAGGTTATTTCCGGACTATGTGAAAACTAAGGCTTTTCAAGCAATTGTATTTCATAAAGTTTTGGCCAGTATTTACCTGTCACGAATATGCTTTGATTATCAGTATTATAAGCTATCCCATTAAAGACATCTATCCGGTTGTGTTTATCCTTTTCAGCAAGAATGCCCTTGAAATTAACCTTTGCGACTACTGCTCCTGATCCCGGATCAATGATTACAACTTCATCAGAACCGTAAATATTTGCATAAATTTTACCATCTATATATTCAAGCTCATTCAGACGGTTCACCGGCCCCTTTTCATCATAAACCTCAAGCCTGCCAATCTCTGTAAAATATTCCGGATCCATGAAATAGATAAGGTTGGAACCGTCACTCATAATCAATTGTGATCCGTTATTAGTCAGCCCCCACCCTTCTTTATTTTCATAATATACTTTTTGCAGGCGCTCAAAAGATTCTTTATCATAGACAAATCCTACCTGTGACTTATATGTCAGTTGATATATCTTATCGCCAAAAATTGTTATTCCTTCTCCGAAAATTTCTCCGGGAAGGTTTAAAATCCTTGATGGTTCACCTGTTTTAATATTTACCTTCCTTAGCGATGATTCGTTATATTGCCCTGTACCCTCGTACAATAATCCATTTTCATATACTAATCCCTGTGTATAAGCATGAATATCATGGGGATAAACATTCAGAACCTTATAGGATAAACTTACCGGTTTTTTAGCAGGTAAAACCACGACAGAAACATAATTTGTACTTGTTGTATTATTCCGATAATAAACAAGAGTCCTGACTATATTTTCACCTACTTTAATATCTGTTATATGCCATTTACAGATAAATGGTTCAGAATCCGATTTGCCAACTTGTTTATCACCAACATAAAAAATAACTGAATCAATTGCTGGTGAACTGCCAACAGCTTCAAGGATTATCTGCGTAGTTTCACCAACAATGACCCTCTGATCTGTTCCAGGCTGTTTTATCTGGCTTTTACCCGCCTTTGGTTGATCAGTTTGCTGATATTGAAGCTCTTGTTTTACCGGACGGTTATTCTTATCTGCACATCCCGCCCATAAAAACAATAAAATGAGTACTGGGATTTTTAGAAGCATTGCTCTCATTAACTTGTATTTCAAACAGTCAATCGAAAAGATCATCAGGATTTGTCTTTTTTAAAGAAACCTGAAAGCTTTCCTGTTTTCTTTGTGAGTTTATTAATTTCATCTTTTGTGGCTGTTTCGCCAGGATTCAATAATTGCCATACCTCACCCCAGCCCGGTAAACCACCTATATTCCTGTCATCAATATATATATCTGCAACTATCTTTCTCGAAATGGTTTCATCAAAAACTTCCTCAGGATAATTTTTGTTTACAGCATAAAATTCAACCCCTCTTGCCCTGCAGAAATCTATAGCTTCATCAAGCTCCCTGCCAACCCTTGATGTCCATAATATAAGCTGGTGGTTCTGTTTTTGAAGTTCACGTAATGTATCAAAAGCAAAAAGTTTCTCTTTCCCTATAGTAGGAAAGGAATGTTCTACTATGGTTCCGTCAAAATCGATAGCAATTTTCATTTTGGTCTTGATGGTTTTTAATATGCCTCTAAGTTACACAAAGCTTAATTACTGGAAAAGGGAAGGTTAAAAGAATATGCAAGCGAAAATACATTTGAATATAATGAAATCGATTGATCTCCCAGATCTGTGAGCGCATAGTCGATAACGAAGTTTTTAAGTCTTACACCAAGACCAAGTGCAGGTTGAAAATCAAAAGATTTGTTTTTATCAAAATCAGGAATGAGTTGAATGTTGCCAATACCTAACCGCAGGTATATGATTTTTCTGTAATTAAATTCAAAGCCCATATGCGGGTCAATACTTATGAAATTTGTCCCGATCAGGACATGTCTCTTTCCATCGAAGGTAATATCTGCATCCATCTCAGCAAGCATGGCAAATTTTTCAGACAGGTCAAATTCCCTTGCACCTCCTATTATCAGCCTTGGCAGGGTAAGTTCGAGCGAGTTCTCCGGCAATTCATTTCCTGTAATTGAATAGACTTCAGACATTCCGTCTGTATTGAAGCTCCATACATTAAAAGTAGAGGTAATATCCCGGGCAACCGCACCAAAATGCCATTTCCCCAAATCATACTTTGCACCAACATCAAATCCAAATCCCCATGCTTTTGCAAAATCACCTGTCTTCCGGTAAATAAGTTTCATGTTCCCGCCAAAAAATAATCCTTCAATCCCTGGTTTTCGTCCATAGGAAAAAATTAATCCGTAGTCTGCGATAGAAAATTTTGTGATCATATCATACCGGATGTTTCCGTCTGAATCGATAAGATCGAGTGTATTAAGTATATCATCAACGCCAAACCGGATAAAAGAGATGCCTGCAATACTTTTTTCATCCAGTCGCATAGAAAATGCTCCATAATCGTATTTGGCAATTCCGGCAAAATATTCATTATGCATCAGGCAAATCTGGGAGGTTGCAGTTTGCCCATTCAATCCGGCTGGATTCCAGTAACCCGAGGTGACATCTTCCACACTTGCCACTACTGAACCAGCCATACCTAAAGCTCTGGCTCCCAACCCAATAGATAAAAACTCATTACTATATTTGGGTGCCTGGCCCCTGACCGGGCCAAGAAATAATAAAATCATTAATATTGTTACTTCTAAACGCAATGTCAACTGTATAACGTCCGGTTGTAAAGATAAAAGACAATTAGTCTTTTCAATCT
>CAZEKO010000100.1:0-7134 GCA_964512775.1 uncultured Bacteroides sp.
CCTCGTATACTTTTATCCGGTTTTCAATGGTTTCCAAATTATCATCCGATCGCCCCTGTTCTTTACCTCTTTTCAGCAACCTGTTAATTAATTCCTGTCGTTTTACATCCAGGCTGATCATTATGGTTATTGCCATATTTTTCTTCGTCAGTACTTTATCCAGTGATTTCGCCTGAGCTACTGTACGAGGAAATCCGTCGAAAATAAAACCTTTTGGATTTTTCTCAGCACCTATCCTCTTCTCTATCATCCCAACCACAACTTCATCCGGCACCAGCGCTCCTTTATCCATAATGCTTTTAGCTTTAAGTCCCAGATCCGTTTTGTTTGCGATTTCTATCCTGAGCAGATCACCAGTTGAAAGGTGCTTAAGATTATATTTATTGATAATCTTTTCAGCCTGGGTTCCTTTTCCCGAACCCGGCGGACCAAATAATACGATGTTAAGCATGGATTATTAATTTACAATGTGAAACAGGATGTAAAGATAGAAAAACTGATTCAGTTTTCAGGGAACCCTGATTTTATAAATATCTTGCAGATTGCGGCCAAGTCCGTTATAGTCGAGTCCATAACCGATAACAAAATCATTAGGTATTTCCCTGCCGAGATAATCAATCCTTATATCCTTAATACACGCATCGCATTTGAAGAGTAGTGCTACAACAAGAATTTCAGCAGGATGGTAATTTTCAATCTGTTTCAGGACATTTTCAACAGTCAATCCTGTATCAATAATGTCTTCAATTATAACAACAGTTTTACCCTGTAAATCCTGACATAAACCAATAAGAGTTTCGACCTTGCCAGTTGTGTGTATACCTTTATAAGATGCCATTTTTATAAACGAGATACAACAATTCATTTTAATTCGCCGCATCAGGTCGGCTGCAAAAATAAAAGCTCCGTTCAGAATCCCAATGAATACCACATCCTTTCCTTTCAGGTCATTCGTCAGTTTCAGTGCAAGACTGTCTACCATTTCGGATATTTCCGATGAACTGATAAAAAGTTCAAATTCTTTATCATGAACTTTAACTGTATCTTTCATCAGGATAAATTTTAGTTCATTTCTAGTGCAAATTTAGAAACTCTGTGTTTCAATTACATAAAAAATTCTTATTAATTGATGACCGATATTTTTGTTTTTTTGGCATTAATGTATAAGAATTGTTTTTTTTTAATTATTTTTCTATAATCCATTAATTCGATAAATTCCATGAATCCATTAGTCAGCATCATCATGGGCAGTACATCAGACCTTCCGGTGATGGAAGAAGCTGCCAAAGTACTTAATGAATTTAAGATCCCTTTTGAAATGAATGCTCTTTCGGCTCATCGTACACCTGAACAAGCGGCAGAGTTTGCCAGAAAAGCTTATGCCAGGGGTATAAGGGTAATTATAGCCGGTGCGGGTGGCGCTGCTCATCTGCCAGGTGTCATTGCAGCATTGACCACACTTCCTGTCATCGGAGTCCCGGTTAAATCTTCTATATCAATTGACGGATGGGATTCTATCCTGTCTATTCTCCAGATGCCTCCAGGAATACCCGTTGCCACTGTAGGGCTGGATGCCGCCAGAAATGCAGGGATCCTGGCAATTCAGATACTGGGGACAGGTGATAGGGACATAATGAAAAAAATCGAGAATTTCAAGTCAGGACTGGCAGATAAAATTGTTCAGGCAAATGAAGAGTTGAAGAAGATTAAATATCAATTTAAAGTAAATTAGACTCTTCTCGCCGTATAATTTTTATACTCGTGAGTTTCAGTTTCATAAGATATTATGCTTCTATTCTCATCTGCCTTCTTGAAGCATTCTCATTAAATTACTTGTACTCTGCAAATGATAATTATCCCATCGGAGCAAGGTTTTCCGCGATGGGAAATGTGGGTGTGACGTGCGCTGATCTGTGGTCGGTATCACATAATCAGGCAGGGCTTGGATTTTATAACCACCTTACTGCCGGATTTCACCATGAAAACAGGTTTGCTGTCCGCGAATTCAGCCTGAATTCAGCTGCTTTCACCGTACCCACACACAGCGGGACATTCGGATTAAGCTATACTTATTTTGGTTATTCTGCCTATCACGAAAACAAAATAGGACTTGCATTCGGAAAATCTCTTAATAAATGGTTTTCTGCTGGTATTCAATTCAATTATCTGAATACTTATGTTGCTGATGAGACAGGTAATATTAACAGTATGACCATTGAAGCAGGAATTATTGCTAAACCAATACAAAACCTGAGCATTGGAATCCATATTTATAATCCGACAGGATCATCATTTTACGGTTTATCAGAAAAAGAAAGAATCCCAATTATTCTGAACCTGGGTGTTGGCTACGAATATGATGATAAATTGTTTGTCGGGATTGAAGCCGCAAAGGATCTGGAAATGGCTCCGGCATCCTTTAAAGCAGGTCTTGAATACTTTATAATACATCACATTTATGTAAGGACAGGCGTGATTATTAACAAGCTGGTAAGTCATTCTTTCGGACTGGGTTTTGTAATGAAAAAAATAAGAGCTGATCTGGCTTTTTCTCACCAACAGATTATAGGTTATACACCTCATTTCTCTGTTCAATATTGTTTCAGGTAATGAAAAAAAAAATAACTCTGTCATTTACTTTAGTTCTGATAACTTTCTGGCTTCATTCACAGGACATTAGTCCAGCAGGAATTATAATCATTGAAGATATGATAGAGAACATTGCCAGAAATTCGGAAGAGGAACTTGATTATACCACATTATTCAACGACCTGTCTTACTATCTTGAAAATCCCCTCAACCTGAATACTGCTTCCGTCGAAGAACTGGAACAGCTTCATTTTTTAACTGATTTTCAGATTATTAGTTTGCAAAAATATATCCATGACAACGGTGAATTATTAACAATATATGAACTCCCCCTGGTTTATGGTTATACTCAAGAGACAGCCCAACGTGTTGAGCCTTTTGTAACTGTTGTTACCGCTTCAACACGGCAAACCGAACCTGAGCAGACTGGTTTCCTGAGACAAACTGACCATCAGTTATTTATCAGAGCTTCAAAAACATTACAAAAACAAACCGGTTATACTGATGTCCCCGATTCTATTCTTGTACAAAATCCAAATGCACGTTATCTCGGAAATTCTATGAAATTATACACCAGGTACGCTTTTCAGTATAAAGACAAGATCAGGGCAGGCTATACCGGCGAAAAAGATGCCGGCGAAGAATTTTTTAAAGGGAGCAATTCCCATGGATTTGATTTTAATTCGGGATACATCCAGGTGAGCAATATTTGGAAAATAAAAGAATTGATTTTGGGTGATTACCAGGTAGGTTTCGGACAGGGTGTAAATACATGGTCCGGGCTGGCATTTGAAAAATCGCCTGATGTACTGAATCTGCGCAGGAAGTCACAGGGCATATCCAGATATACATCGACCGATGAGAATGCCTTTTTCAGGGGTTTGGCCACGACATTTAATATTAACCGTTTTGAATTTACAGGTTATTTTTCCACAAAGAATATAGATGCGAATATTACTGAAATAGATTCCTCAAGTGAAGAACCAATTACTTTTTCTTCATTTCAGACCTCAGGGATCCATGCACTTCCCCGAGAGATAGAAGATGAAGATGCAATTAAAGAGACAGTTATTGGCGGAAATCTTTCGTGCAAGTTTGAATCTTCAAGGGTGGGTTTTTCAACGACACATTACTTTTTTAATGCGGAGTTACTTGAAGGTGATGATCCTTCTGAGTTTTTCAGTTTTTATGGATCACATAATTCCAATTACAGTATCGATTACTATGTGCAACTTTCAAAATTAAGCATATTCGGAGAAGCGGGCATCAGTAATAATAAGGGACTTGCGATACTTAATGGGGCAATGATTGACCTGAAGCCTCCTTTAACCCTGTCTGTTCTGCACAGGTTATACCAGAGAGATTACCAGGCGTTATATGCTAATGCTTTCTCCGAAAATACAACTACATCAAATGAAAATGGCCTTTATCTGGGTATTATGGCTTTTCCTGTCCCTTCCTGGACTTTTTCCGGATACCTGGATGCATTCTCATTTCCATGGTTGAGGCATAACAACAGCTCACCATCAGCTGGTTATGATTACATGTTACAGGCTGATTATCATATAAAAGATGGTTTAAATGCATATTTAAGATACCAGGGTAACCAGAAACCGGTTGATATTTCAATTGAAGGTCCCGGAATTGACAGTACTATTCGCAAAATGTTATCCAGGATTCGCTTTCATTTTGATTACCCGGTCGGTCCATTTATTTCGTTCCAGGACAGGCTTGAATTATCGTTCAGTAAAATGGAAG
The DNA here is from genome assembly GCA_964512775.1 of uncultured Bacteroides sp. Classification (GTDB taxonomy): domain Bacteria; phylum Bacteroidota; class Bacteroidia; order Bacteroidales; family SM23-62; genus LJUQ01. The sequence goes on from CAZEKO010000100.1 coordinate 4,348, forward strand.
GTGAATCTCTGTTAAAAGGTTTTCTTGTATATCATGATGTCCTTTTCAGACCATCCAGATTCCCGGTCTCATTAACCTTCCGCTATGCCATGTTCGATACCGATGGCTGGGATCCCAGGATTTATGCCTATGAGCATGATGTACTGTATTCTTTTTCCATCCCTGCATATCATGACAGAGGTATCAGAACATACCTGAATATGCGCTACACTATGAATAAACATATTGATTTCTGGTTGAAGATTTCAGATACTTATTATCCGCAGAAGCAAACGGTTGGTTCAGGATTGGATGAAATAGATGGAAAACACAGGACAGATCTCAGGGTGCAAATGAGGTTGAAGTTTTAATAGAACTTGATGTCTTTTATATTTAGTTGCAGGTTTACCTTTTTCATAAACTCATTTTCCTCTATTGAGTAACAGATGTCAAAAGATTTGCCATTCTGTAATCGGGGATAATTTATGCCCTGCTGGAATGCGATGGCAGGAAAAGGATTATAGGGATCAGCTTCCTGTATCAGGTTGAGCTTTAGATGATCTCCCTTTGTCCCAACGGGTTTGCCGGTTCCATCATCTGCAACATCTTCAGTTAGGAATATCGGGGCCATGTTTTCCGGCCCAAATGGCTCAAATTGCTTCAATATGCTGTAAAATGCAGGAGTAATATCACTCAGATTTATTTCAGTATCTATCTCAATAACAGGGATATGTTGTTCAGCAGTTATAGTTTCAGAGACATATTTTTCAAATCGTTTGGTGAATTTCGACACATTCTCAAGCTTCATTGTAAGACCTGCCGCATATTTATGTCCTCCAAAGTTTTCCAGAAGGTCACTGCATGCATCCACTGCCTGATATAAATCATATCCAAAAACAGAACGTGCTGAACCAGTGGCAAAACCCTTTGACTCAGTGAGAATTACAGTAGGCCGGTAATAAGTATCTATCAACCGGGATGCGACAATTCCAACGACTCCTTTATGCCAATTTGGATTGAACAAAACGGTGGATTTGCTGGCTTTCAATTTTGGATCCTGTTCTATCATGGCCAGAGCCTCCTGGGTAATATTTGTATCTATATTTCGGCGAGTATCATTATATTCTTCCACTTTACTACCTATGATCCTGGCTTCATTAACTTCCGAAGAAATCAGCAGATTCACCGCACTTTTACCGGATTCTATTCTCCCTGCTGCATTTATCCTTGGTCCAATTTTAAAAACAATATCCTCAATATTTATCCTCTTCTCAGATATCCCGGCAAGCTCAATAATGGCTTTTAATCCTGTCCTGGGATTTTCATTTAACTGTTTCATCCCATAATATGCCAGTACTCTGTTTTCACCAATCAACGGAACAATATCAGATGCAATACTCACTGCAACAAAATCCAGATATGGTATTAATTCCTCAAAAGGAATCTTGTTCTTCATGGAATAAGCCTGGATTAATTTGAATCCCACGCCACATCCCGATAACTCTTTAAAAGGATAATTACATCCTGGCCTTTTGGGATCAAGCAATGCCCAGGCACCAGGGATTACATCGCCAGGATTATGATGATCGCAGATAATGAAATTTATTCCATATTCCTTTGCATATTTCACTTTATCAATTGCCTTGATACCACAATCAAGGGCTATGATAAGGGAAATTCCCTTTTCACGGGCATAATCAATACCAGCAAATGAAATACCGTAACCCTCTTTATCGCGATCCGGAATATAAAAATCAAGCTTATTATAGATTTTACGAAAAAATGTATATATCAACGCAACTGATGTAGTACCATCAACATCGTAATCTCCATAAATAAGAATTTTTTCTCCTCTTCTGATTGCAGATTCAATTCTCTCGACTGCAATATCCATATCCTTCATCAAAAAAGGATCATGGAGATGGCTGAGTTCAGGTTTAAAAAATGCTATCGCCTGTTCTTTAGTCTTTACTCCTCTTTGTATCAATAAATTAGCCAACGAATTCTCAACACTAAGTTCCTTAACCAATGATTCTATTTCATCTTTTTTGGCCTGTTCTTTTATGATCCAGTTCTTTTTCATTTGCGGCTAAAGTACCATTTTCCAATCAATATCAAATATATCTGCCAGCAAGAATTTCATCTTTATCTTTATTTCTTCAAGATTCACATCTGTTCCAAGTTCTTTGCTTAAAGACGTTACTTCCTTGTCGGTGAATCCGCAGGGATTGATATAATTGAAGTAATTAAGATCAGTATTTACATTAAATGCAAAACCATGCATTGTCACCCGATTACTGACTCTTACGCCAATAGCACATATCTTCCGTGCTTTTACTGACAGTCCCGAATCCAACCACACGCCTGTAGCTCCTTCGATGCGGATTGCCTTTATATTGTATCCAGACAGAAGTCTGATAACGGCCTCTTCGAGCATCCATATATATTCCTTTATTTTTAATCTTAAATAATCAAGGTCAATAATTGGATATCCGACTATTTGCCCGGGCCCATGATATGTTATATCACCACCCCTGTTTATTTTATAGAATGTTGCATCTATCCTTTTTAAAAAATCGCTGTTAATCAGCAAATTATTCTCTTTCCCGCTTTTGCCCAGGGTAAAAACATGTGGATGCTCACAAAACAAAAATACCTGCTTTTGAGGAATGGCAATATTATTCCCATTCTTTTTTAATTCCTCTCTTTCCTGAACCAATTCTTTCAGTTTTTTTTCCTGGTAATCCCATGCTTCCTTGTAATCAATAAGTCCAAGATCCTGAAAAAAGATTTGATATTTTCTGGGAA
>CAZEKO010000101.1:0-7057 GCA_964512775.1 uncultured Bacteroides sp.
AGCCAGCGGTAAACTGTATGGTACTTGATCCCGGTTATCCTTGAAACGTCTCCGGCGGAGTGAATCTTGGCAAGCTTCAGGACAGTCTCTTTTATATTTTTGTCGTACCTGGGAGAAGCCTGTTTGTTCTTGCAATATCTTTTACGGATCCTGGAGATTGACATTTCAGAAACACCGTATTCTTTACATATATCTTTTGCGAATTCCCCATTATCCAGCCTCTTTGCTATCTTCTTAGCCTTCTTGTGAGAAATCGGCGAATTAATTCTTCGATGCCTGTTTTTATGACTTACATTAATAATCGGATAACCAAGTTCTTCCCGGATCTTATAAAATTCTTTTGGACTTGTCCAGACCAGGTTTTTATAATGATTATCAAGACGGTCGGCATTCTTATGTATGACCATCTTATTTACTAGCGGTCTTGGATTATGTACGTAAGCTTCTGCAACAACGCGATGGACATAACGGAGCTTACCTGCAATACGACAAGAGTAATAACCCTTCTTTTTACCGGTCGCAGTCAACAAATATATCTGACATTTTTCCCCTTCATATTTTATGACCGTGCCATCCTTATTGACTTCAACAGATCCAGAAATACCTTTTAGTCTTACCGTTCTCATAGCTTATTGTTTAACCCTTGGAGCTTTTATAAAGCTCCAAGGGTCTTGAAGAACAAATTTATAATTTATTTAAAATTAAAATTGTCTCGCTTTGGTCTTTTTTGGTTATACAATTTTTGTTATATTGCGATAAGTGTAATGATGAGAAAGAAACAGAAATATGAGCTGGAATACAGCATGAATACCTCACCGGAGATCCTTTATGCAAGGTTGAGTACACCGGGAGGATTATCGGAATGGTTCGCCGATGATGTTAACCTTGATGGGAATGTTTACACGTTCTTCTGGTTAAAGAACCCGGAACAGGCTGAAGTTGTTCAGAGGAAAGAAAACAGGCTGATCCGTTTTCACTGGCTGGATGATGATGACTGCAAGTCCTATTTCGAATTCAAAATTACAGAGCATGAACTCACCGGTGATGTTTCCCTGGTGATAACTGATTTTGCCCATGAGGATGAAAAAAAAGATTCTATAGATCTCTGGGATAAGCAAATTGCCGATTTGAAGCATGTGATCGGTTTATAAATCTTCATCCCGGAACCCGGATAATATCTTACCTTTGAAATCGTTATTCTGTTACCATGCGAGTACCACTTCTTAAACGGCTTCATTTGCTTGTCCTGAAATCATTCCTGGGCCCTTTCCTCCTTACTTTCTTCATTGTAATATTCGTTCTGGTCATGCAATTTTTGTTTAAATATCTCAATGACCTGATCGGGAAAGGCTTGGAAATCAGTATTATCGCAGAATTCATGTTGTATTTGTCTACAAGTATGGTACCACTGGCCCTTCCCCTGGCGCTGTTGATGGCAGCACTTATGACATTCGGCAATCTTGGAGAATTCAATGAACTTACTGCGTTGAAATCCTCCGGGATTTCACTCCAGAGGATTATGATGCCTTTAATAATTGTTACCCTGCTAATCAGCATCGGTGCTTTTTTCTTCTCAAACTATGTCCTTCCTGTTGCTAATTTAAAAATGCGATCCCTGCTGTATGATATACAACGTCAAAGACCTGAATTCCAGATCATTGAGGGCATATTCTATAATGGCATTGAAGGTTACAGTATCAGGATCGGGGACAGAAGTCATAAAACCGGGATGCTTTATGATATCCGGATCTATGATCATACAAAACAGCATGGAAATACATTCGTCACCTATGCAGATTCGGGAACAATGAAAATGACCGAAGATGAACAGTTCCTGATTATCACATTATTTAATGGCCACTCCTATGAAGAACTGCAGCCGGAAAAACAAAACCGCCGGGATTTCACTTATCCCCAACGCAGGGATAAATTCCAGGAACAGGTCATGACAATTGAAATGAAAGGATTTGAACTGAACAGGACAGACGAATCTTTGTTCAGGGGCAATTATAATATGATGAGCCTTAAGCAACTAAGGCACTGTGAAGATTCCATAAGCAATGATGTTGATGAAATAAATAAAGGATTGAATGCAACTCTCAGCAAGTCGACATATCTCGAATACCGTCGTGCGAGGACCAGGAGAAATAATACTGACGATTCAATCGCAGTAAACTATATCACTCTTAATACCGACAGCTTTTTCAATGCTTTACCGAACTCACAGAAACTACAGGTGACCAGTCAGGCCATCACACAGACAAGATCTTCACTGAATTACGTGACAACAAGTTATGTAAACTCAGACAGCAAGATCAGGCGATTACGCAGGTACCAGATCGAGATCCAGCGAAAATTCACCCTTTCCTTTGCATGCTTTATTTTTTTCTTTATTGGCGCCCCTCTTGGTGCAATTATAAGGAGAGGAGGACTGGGCATGCCTACCGTTATTTCTGTACTTTTCTTTATTGTCTATTATATCATTTCGCTTTCAGGGGAAAAATTTGTCCGGGAAAGCATGGTAACTCCTTTTCAGGGCATGTGGATATCTGCAGTTATTTTGTTCCCGCTTGGCATCTTTCTCACATATAAAGCTGCCACCGATGCGGCAATCATGAATATGGATACATACTCGAACTTTATCCGCAAGATAAACCGGTTTTTCAGATATTATCTCATCAAGCTGAGACCTTCCTGATGAACATCCTCATACTTACCACCAAACTTCCTTACCCGCCCAGAGATGGCGGTGCAATAGCCACTCTTAACATTGCGACCGGATTATCCGATTCAGGCCATCGTGTGATCCTGATGGCTATGAATACCTCCAAACATTATTTTAATCCAGGCCAGATACCTGAGCAACTTAGGAATAAAATATCAATAATTACCATAAATGTTAAAACATATATTCAATGGCCTGTACTATTATGGAATTTTTTCTTTTCCAAAAGGCCTTATAATGCTGTGCGTTTTCATTCAGATCAATTTTCAGATAAATTAAAGGATCTCATTATTAAAGAAAAGTTAGATATCATTCAACTTGAAGGGCCGTACCTTGACTATTGTATCCCCCTGATCCGGGAAAAAAGTGAAGCAAAAATTTCATTCCGGGCCCATAACCTTGAATATGAAATCTGGGAAAGAAGGGCACGGCAGACAAAAAATCCGGTTTTACGCCACTATATAAAAGTGCTGTCTGCCCGCATCCGTAAACTTGAACAATCCCTTATTGGCAAGATAGATATGATTGTGCCGATTTCCGAACGTGACCAGAAAGGGTTCCTGGATCTTGGACTATCCTGTCCATCAATGGTCTGCCCGGCAGGTCTGGATATCCGGTCATATCCCGATCCTTCTCCAATTACCGGTATCAGCCTGTTTTATATTGGGGCGCTAGACTGGGGGCCCAATACCGAGGGACTGGACTGGTTCTTCGACAATGTCTGGCAAAGGTTATCAGTTTTACATCCGGGAATTGAACTGCATGTAGCAGGCCGGAATTCGGATTTTTATTTCAGCAGGAAAAAAGAAATCAGTGGGGTAAATGTAAAAGGGGAAGTTGAAGATGCTCATGCCTTTATTAATTATCATTCTGTAATGATCGTTCCGTTGCTCTCGGGCAGCGGGATACGGGTAAAAATCCTGGAGGGAATGCTAATGGGCAGGACAGTCATCACCACATCAACGGGTGCAGAAGGACTGGATGTTACTGATGGCAGTAACATACTGATTGCCAATACTGCAGATGAATTCCTGGCACAGATTGAAAAGCTGATTAAGTCCCCCGATATAGCCAGGTCAATTGGATCAGCAGCCAGGCAATTTGTAATAGAAAATTTTGATAATTTAGTAATCGCAAAAAAACTGGCTGATTTTTATTCAGTACAAAAAAAATGATCTGGCAGTTAATATTCTGGATTAGCCTGGTTCTGATAATTCATTCATATCTGATCTATCCTGCTATTCTTTATTTTCTGGCTCTTAATAAAAAAAACAATCAGGAAATTTTCAGACGCAATGATAATCTGCCCTTTGTATCTATAATTCTTTCAGTATATAATGAAGAACTGGTTATAAGGGAAAAATTGCGCAGTGTATTCAAAACCACCTATCCGGAAGACAAGTTTGAAATACTGATAGGTTCAGACGGATCTACAGATAAAACCAATACTATTCTCAGGCTATTTTCAGTTGAAGATCCTGCAATCCGGTTTTTCGGGTATCCCGAAAGAAAAGGAAAAGGAAGTGTATTGAACCGGCTTCGGAAGGAGGCTAAAGGGGAAATACTTATTTTCACAGATGCACAGGTCATGTTTACTCCTGATTTGATCTTTAATCTGGTCCGGAATTTCAAAAATCATTCAATCGGTCTGGTTGGAGCGAATATTGTCAATAAAAGAACTGATGCTTCCGGTATATCTATTCAGGAATGGACATTCATGTCACGTGAAATCAGTTTAAAGCATAAGGAAGGTCTTATCTGGGGGACTATGATGGGTGCGTATGGCGCCTGCTATGCAATCAGGAATGAGCTATTTACAATAATTCCTAAGGGATTTTCTGTCGATGATTTTTTTATCACCATGAAAGTGCTTGAACACAAGTACAAATGCATTCTTGACATTGAGGCAGTGTGTTATGAAAATGTACCAAACCGTATCATTGAAGAATTCCGGAGAAGGATCCGGATTTCAGCCGGCAACTACCAGAATCTTCGCGCTTTTTATAAACTTTTGTGGCCTCCTTATACGGCGCTTTCATTTAGTTTATTATCCCACAAAGTATTGCGCTGGGCCTGTCCTTTTTTACTTGTATTATTGATCATATCAAACATCTTCTTATTCAAAGTTCATTTAATTTACAGGATAGCACTTATCACGCAGGGGATACTTATGATTATTCCTTTTATTGATTATTTATTAAGGAAATTAAAGATACATATTGTATTTTTGCGGTTCATTACGCATTTCTATAGTATGAATCTGGCTCTGTTGGCCGGATTCTTTAAGTTTATTAAAGGAAGTGAAACAAATGTCTGGCAACCAACTCAAAGATCAGATAAATGAAATTACCCCTTTCAGCACTATTGATGAGGCGATTGAGGAGATCAGGAAAGGGAAAATAATTATTGTGGTGGATGATGAGGACCGCGAAAATGAAGGTGATTTTATCGCCGCTGCCCAGCTTATCACACCTGAGAAAGTCAATTTTATGGCTACACATGCCCGTGGATTGATCTGTGTTGCCCTCACTGAAGAACGTTGCGAAGAGCTTGACCTTGACCTGATGGTAGGAGTAAATACCAGCAGGCATGGAACGGCTTTTACGGTCACGGTTGATCTTATCGGACAGGGTGTAACTACAGGGATTTCTGCTTCTGACAGGGCTAAAACCATCAAAGCCCTGGTAGATTCCTCGACCAGTGCAGGTGATCTGGCTCGCCCGGGACATATTTTCCCTCTTAAATCAAGAACCAAGGGAGTCCTTCGCAGGGCAGGCCATACCGAAGCTGCCGTTGATATCACGAAGCTGGCCGGACTTAAGCCAGGTGGAGCTCTCGTGGAGATTATGAATGAAGATGGCTCAATGGCCCGGCTTCCCGAACTGACCAAAATTGCCCAGCGTTTCAAGTTGAAGCTAATAACTATTAAAGACCTGATCGCTTACAGGTTAAAGACCGAAAGTATTGTAATCAAAGGCGTCGAAGTAAATCTTCCCACCAAACATGGTACATTCAGGTTGATTCCGTTCATTCAGAAATCCAACGGAATTGAACATATTGCCCTGCTGAAAGGCTCCTGGACAAAAGATGATGCAGTAATGGTAAGAGTCCATTCCTCATGCATTACCGGGGATATATTTGGTTCATATCGTTGCGATTGCGGATCGCAGCTTCACAAAGCCATGGATATGATCGAGAAAGAGGGCCGGGGAGCGATAATCTACATGAACCAGGAAGGGAGAGGGATAGGACTTTATAATAAAATCAAAGCTTATAAACTTCAGGAACAAGGCCGTGATACAGTGGAAGCAAATCTGGAACTGGGCTTCAGGGTTGATGAAAGAGATTATGGAGTAGGGGCAAATATTATGCACGAGCTGGGCCTTGGGAAACTAAGGCTAATTACAAATAATCCTAAAAAAAGAGCAGGTCTCGAAGGTTATGGTCTGAAAATCGTGGAAAATATACCCATTGAAATTGAACCAAATGAGTATAACAAGTTCTACCTTCAGACAAAAAAGGATAAGCTGGGACATTTTCTGGATCTGGCGCGTTACGATCACGAATGAAAAAAAAAGACTTTCGCATAGTATTCCTTGGGACACCCGAATTCGCAGTGGCAAGTCTTGATGCACTTGTAAGGGATAATTTTCATATTGCCGGTGTAATAACCGCTCCGGACAAACCTGCAGGCAGAGGACAAAAGATAATGTCATCTGCCATTAAGAAATACGCAATTGAAACCAACCTGTCTCCCATACTTCAACCTGTGAATCTCAAAGACCCTGCCTTTCTTGAAGACCTTCGTTTATTAAAACCTGATTTACAAGTTGTTGTTGCTTTCAGAATGCTTCCGGAAACAATCTGGTCATTGCCTGGTCTGGGAACTATCAATCTGCATGCATCGCTCCTCCCTCAATACAGGGGGGCGGCTCCAATTAACCATGTTATTATAAATGGTGAAAAAGAAACCGGGGTTACAACATTTTTTATCCGGCATGAAATCGATACCGGTAATATCCTGTTACAGGAAAAGGTGCAGATAAGGGCTAATGAGACTGCCGGAGAGCTTCATGACAGGCTTATGCATGTTGGTGCCGCACTGGTTGTCAAAACAGTCAGGAGTATAGCAGATGGCAATTATTCAGAGATCAGTCAATCTGAACTAATCGGTAAGCATCCGGTATTAAAACTTGCTCCAAAAATAACCACGGAAGATTGCCGAATCAATTGGGATGACAATGCTGGATCAATATTTAATTTTATTCGAGGATTGAGTCCGCATCCGACAGCATGGTCAGAATGGGCACAAAAAAATGACCAGAAATTTTC
>CAZEKO010000102.1:0-7011 GCA_964512775.1 uncultured Bacteroides sp.
TTAAATGCACTCCGGATCGAAACTCCCCAAATACCCTCCGGTGTTTTTTGTCAGGATCACTGACTCCGTCAGAAAAAAGCTGATCAGGATAAGCCGAAGGTTTACTCATCCTAACATTGCAATGCTTGAGATTGTCCAGAATTTGTGGCTTCTTGGCGCTGTAAGCGTTGCAACAGAACTGGGTATTGCCGATCTTCTAAAAGATGGTTCGAAAACCATAAAAGAGCTAGCCTCATTGACCGACATGCAGGAGGATCCTCTTTACAGGGTAATGAGATTGCTTGCATCAGAGGGAATATTCAGGGAATCTGAGAAAATGAGATTCTCAAATACCCATTTATCGGAATCATTGAAGGAAGAAGAGTTGAGGTATTTTATTCAGCATTCCCTGAACAAAATGCAATTCAGGATTTTTGGGGAATTAATACATTCTGTTAAAACAGGCAGAAGCACTTCCGAGCTTTTTATCAATAATGTATTTGAACATTTAGGTCAGTCGCAGGAATTGAATGACATCTATAACAAAGCAATGACAAATACATCAAGGATGCAGGCTGCAGCTGTTTTGTCAGCTTTCAGTTTCAATAAATATAAGCATGTAGTTGACGTAGGCGGAGGGCTGGGATTCTTTCTTTCAACAATCCTGGCAAAATACAGTACTCTTCAGGGAACTCTCTTTGATCTGCCTCAGGTCGTAAACGGTTCCGGGAATATGCAGGAAAATAAAGATATTTCTGACAGGTTGAAAATTGCTTCAGGAAGCTTTTTTGAGGCAATCCCTGATGGAGGCGATCTGTATATATTAAAAAATATTCTTCATGGATGGAGTGATGAAGATTCTGTAAATATCCTGAAAAACATACGGAAGGTTATGCCGGAGGATGGAAGATTAATGATAATCGAAATAATCATTGAAAATAAAAATAAACCATCATGGGGTAAAATGACTGATATTTTCATGATGGCAGGTCTTGGCGGCAGGGAAAGAACAAGGAGTGAGTATCAGGATTTACTTGACAGGGCAGGATACAGAATTGAAAAGATAAAGAGAACGGTATCTCCGCTGAGTCTTATCGTTGCTGCAGTAAACAGGAATAATTAGATTTCATTGACTGATCTTAGGCTATTTTATGTATAATTGCAGTCTTCGTTATTATTTTTTATGGATCTGAAACCTGTAATAGTTGCAAAAGATCTCACGAAGAGATATAAGGGATCTGATACAGATGCTCTTAAAGGGATCAACCTGACTGTTAATGAAGGTGAATTTTTGGGCTTACTGGGTCCAAATTCTGCCGGAAAGACTACCCTTACTTCAATAATATGCGGGTTGATAAGCTCAACTTCCGGTAATGTGAAGGTTTTTGGCAAAGATGTTACTAACTCTTTAGGTCATGTAAAACACATGATTGGACTTGTACCTCAGGAAATTGCACTCTACGCTGCTTTAACCGTAAGGGAAAATATACTGTTTTACGGACATTTGCAAGGATTTCATGGACCGGAGCTTCATAGGAAAGTGAATGCATTGATTGACATTTTCAACCTTGGGGAGCATGCATCAAAGCTTATTTCACATTGTTCGGGAGGGATTAAAAGACGTGTTAACCTGATAAGCGGAATTATCCATAATCCCGTACTCCTGCTGCTTGATGAACCAACACTTGGTGTCGATATTCAACTTCGCGAAATGATATTTGAATATCTTACGGAATTAAATAAAAAAGGGACGACAATCATATATACAACACATTATATGAAAGAAGCAGAATTGCTTTGTACAAGAGTGAATATTATTGATCATGGCGTATTGATTGCTGATGGTATACCGGCAGACCTGATTGATAAAAACGAAGGCTGTACCGATCTTGGCCAGGTATTTATTAAAATGACAGGAAGGGATTTACGCGACTAGAATTAAATTACATTGAAGAAATTTCTATCCATAGTAAAAAAAGATTTTCTGCTTTTATTAAGAGACTGGCCAGGTCTGGCAATCCTGTTTGTGATGCCGGCAGTGTTGTTGATAGTAACTACTTTGGTTCAGGAAAATGCTATTCCTACAAATAAATCCGGATTTAAAATTATCATTGTCAATGCCGATTCATCAGTTTTGGGTGAAAGTATTGTTAATGATCTTATAAATTCGGGATATCTTAATTTCACTAAGTTTAATACAGTCGATGAAGCTAAAAATGCAATTTTAGATGGTAAATATCAGCTGGCTATAATTATACCGGACAGCGCTACCGAAAAACTTTTTAATCTTTTAAAAGTATATACTGAAAGCGACGTGCACTCAAATGATCTCTTTTCAGGTGATTTAACCGGAATAATTTTTCTTTATGATCCCGGCTTGCAAAGAATAGTTAAAAATGCCGTAGTCATGCCCATGAAAACAGCAATACAGTTATCAGCAGTAAAAGTTTTAATGGCGCAGTATACTGAAGAGGTAAATAAATCTGTGAAGCAACATTCATCGGATTTTGCAGATAACCTTGCGAAAAAAGATTTTTTCGAAAACATTCCGGATTTCCCTTATAAGAATGAAGTGATAAAACGATTTAGTGAAGAACTAACTAACAAGGCAACGGAGGGACCAGAAATTAAATTACCTGTCAGTCCTACTTTCAATGGGGATATCATTAGGATAGATGAAGAAACTGTGAGAAAAGAAAACGCAGAATACAAGCCGAATGTCCTGCAGAATAATATTCCCGCGTTTACCTTGTTTGCAATGTTCTTTATTGTGATTCCCCTGGCAGGTAGTATAATAAATGAAAAGAATCACGGTACCTATAAAAGATTACGCACACTTCCTGTTTCATTCTTTGAGATAATTTTTGCAAAAGTTACGGTTTATCTTACCATCTGTATCCTTCAATTTATCTTTTTAATGTTTATTGGGGTATATATAATGCCTATATTAGGAGAATCACCTTCTTTAGACCTGCAGATCAGGTATCCGGCTCTTTTCCTGGCACTTACAGCCAGCAGCTTTGCAGCAATAGGTTTTGGAATTCTAGTCGGAATTTTTGCTTCCACACATAGTCAGGCTGCGACTTTTGGGTCTGTTATGGTAGTAATTTTGGCTATGCTTGGAGGAATTTTTGTACCTGCCTATATGTTACCTGATATTCTCAGAAAAATCAGTATGGTTTCTCCTTTGCGCTGGGGGACAGATGCATTTCTTGGAGTGTTCGCCAGGTATGAAGGAATTGACAGGATCTGGTCCGAGTTATGTCTATTGTTTGGTTTTTTTGGTGTTTCTTTATTTTTGTCTTTTAAAATATTTAAAAGGGAAACCTGATCCCAAATTCAAACCAGCTTTCGACAAAAATGCCCTATCAAAATGATGTTCAAAGGATAAAAACACTAAATTTGACTTAGTCTATTCTTATCCAAGAATGAAATCATATGAAAGAGAAAGATCTTCTTGTTGATTGTCCGGAACATCAGCTGATACTGTATGCAGAAAAAAATGATGGGACTTATGGTCCCGTTCAGACAGGCGCTTATACGGCAGGGAATCATATATCTGAGCATTATAAAATTGTTGGCAACCTGAATAAATCACTTATTGAACGGTTACAAAACGGAGAGATCTCTCCTATATATTATTATATGATGATAGAAGACCTGTCTGTTTCTGAATTAGCCGGAAGAACCAGGATTTCGAAGATCTGTGTGAAAAAACACATTACACCAAAAGGATTTAAAAAGGTAAGTATTTCAAAATTAAAGCGATATGCAGATGTTTTAAATATACCGCTGGCAAATATGTTCCAGATAATTCATACTATCGAGGACAGGAACTGGGATATCGGATACCAGGAAGACATAGGCAGTTCAAAATCCAGTTCTATTTCACAGGCAAAGACAAAGAATCAGTTTTTAGTTGAAACTAAAGTAATTCAAAAACTGAAATGACTCAAATTCCTTTCCGTCATATAATGGCTGCTCACTGTGAATCTGGTACAGTCACTGCCTTGCTTAACCATCATGGCCTTAATATTACTGAACCGATGGTTTTTGGTATTGCAAGCGGTATATTCTTCGCCTATTTTAAAACACCAATGATGGATTTCCCGATGTTTGCTGTCAGAAGCATGCCCGGTCAGGTCCGGATCAAATTTGCAAAAAGAACAGGTGTAAAATTCAAGACCAAAAAATACAGGAATCCGGCGAAAGCAGAAAAAGAACTGAATGATCTGCTTGATCAGAATCAGCCGGTTGCAGTACAGGTTGACTTTTTTTATATGAACTATTTCCCTCCATGGTTCAGGATACATGTAAATGTGCACTTTATTACAATAATCGGGAGAGAGGGCAATAAATATTATGTAAGTGACAGCTATCATCCGCAGATTGCAGAAATTGACCGGGAAGCTTTGACGAAAAGTCGTTTCGCCGGAGGTTCAATGGCCCCGAAAGGATTCATGTTCTACCCTGTTCATATACCTGATAAAATAGATCTGGGGAAAGCAATTAAGGATGGCCTAAAGGGAACAATATACAACATGCTCAAAATACCCTTGCCTTTTGTAGGCGTAAAAGGGATAAGAAGATTTGCTGATAAAATTGTTGATTGGCCAGGTTATGCCAGAGACGAAGATATGTTGGCTGACAGGATATTCAAGATCACTGTTTTTCTTGAGGATCAGGGTACAGGGGGAGGTGGATTCCGGTTTTTGTATGCTTCTTTTCTTCAGGAAGCCTCAAAGGTACTTAATAATCCCAGGCTTAATGATATGTCGAGGGAAATGATGGGAATAGGCGATAGCTGGAGAGAAATATCTCTTGCTGCAGCAAGAATTGCAAAACAGAGGGACTTCAGCAGGGAAAGATTAATGGAAATTGGAAATATGTTATACGGAAGAGCTGACATGGAAGAGAGGTTTTTTACAAACCTTAAAAAGGAGTTATTAAATCATATATAAACAATATACATGCCTTTGAATTCACTGGAGGAGATTAAGCTGGAGGTTAAAAATCTGATAATTGAAACTCTTAAGTTTGAAAATATCAAACCTGAAGATATTCTGGATAACGTGAATTTTTTTAGCGGGGGAAATACAATTAAGATCGATTCAATTGATGTTATTGAACTTGTGGTAGCAATTCAAAAAAAGTTTTCTTTTAAAATCGACGATCAGAACCTTGCCAGGGAAATTATAAATACAGTTAACAGTATTGCAGAATTTGTTTATTCTCAGCAACGAAAAGCCTAACTTCATGTTTCAGAAAATGATTGTTTTTGCACCCGCTCGGTTAAATTGATGAAAAAAGTTATATCAAAAGCGTTTACAAATTTATTACTTGGGACAAGATTTATCATATTATTAAAATTGGTTTTCAAAAACGGGATTGGCCTTAATCCCAAATATATCCTAAGATTTTTGTCCCTGGTACCGATTTCCCTTCTTTCTGAGATATTTATACTGGTTGAGAAAATAAAATTCAATCGGAAAATCAAACAAACCAGAATAGAAAAACCACCTGTAATTATCATAGGGCACTGGAGATCAGGAACAACCTTTCTTCATCAACTTATTTTACAGGATAATCAATTCACAGCACCAACTGTTGTTCAGGTAATAGCTCCTGAACATTTTCTTTTCAGTACAAAATATTATATCCCGATATTAAAGGTTCTTCTTCCCGAAAAACGGCCCATGGATGAAGTGGAAATGGCGCCTCTTGCCCCCATGGAAGATGAATGGGCCTTTATCAGGATGGGTTCTGAAACCCCCCTTGTAAAATTTTTTTTCCCGTTGGCAAATATAAAAACCCTGTTCGATATTCAGGAATTTATCCCGCAGGGTAAAAAGCTTGTGCAATGGAAGAAGAATATGTTGACTCTGCTGAAAAAGATCACATTACTTACTCAGAAACAGATAATTCTTAAAAATCCGTTTCACACACCAAGAATATTGCTCCTTGCAGAGGTATTACCCGGAACCCGTTTTATTCATATAGTCCGGCATCCTTATAAAATAGTCCCTTCCGCAATTTATACGTGGAATATTATGTCAGAAGAGAATGCATTTAAAAGCGGATGGAAGAAACCAACAATTGATGAGGCTGCCAGGATTGTAGATGAATTCTGGCGTTCTGTGAATGAAAATAAAAAAAGATTAAAGGAAAATGAATTTGCAGAGGTCAAATACGAAGATCTTGAAGCGGATCCCGTTGAGGAGCTGAAACGCATATATAAAGAACTTAATTTAGAATTCAGTAACCAGTTTGAAACAAGTATAATTCAATTCATGGAAGAAAAGAAAAATTACAAAAAAAATGTCTTCAATTTAACCATGGAAGAAAAAAATATTATTGAAAAGAAACTAAGCCATTATTTCAAGGCATATAATTACGAAATTCAGTAATAATAAGAGGTTTATTCAACCTACAATTGCTCTGTCCATAATAAATTAAAATATGAAAAATTTAACTTGAATATTAATAAAGTACTAACTTTGATATAATCATTAGAAAGAGTGAAGAAATCTGGCAAGATGATTTAAAACTCAATAATAATCGAAACCATATTTATTAATCTCAAAAATCTTTTAATATGAAAACAAAAATCTTCTGGATTTTTTTGATCGCCCTGATGACAGGTTTCTCTTCTCTTTTTGCACAGGGATTTCAACCTCCTTCACCGGGGAAGGCTGTCGTTTATTTTGTCCGTGTAACATCGTATGGATTTGCTGTTTCTTTTGAGTACTTCCATCAGGACAAGTATATAGGGATATTCAAAGGGAAAAACTATATGCGCTATGAATGTGATCCCGGCGAACAACTACTATGGGCATCCTCTGAAAACAAGGAATTTGTAACTTGTGATCTTAAGGAAGGAGGTTCATACGTTATCCTTGTTGATGTAATAATGGGTGGTATGAAAGCACATGTCGGTTTTAACCCGATAACTGCAAGTGATGACCGGTTTGAGAGGGCAAAAGAGCTTATAAATTCAGAACCTCCGGTTGTCACAAGTCAGGAAAAAATTGA
>CAZEKO010000103.1:0-1241 GCA_964512775.1 uncultured Bacteroides sp.
TTATGCATCAATCTTTGCATATTTTGCATGTGTCTCGATGAATTCGCGGCGCGGGGGGACTTCATCACCCATCAGCATGGAGAATATCCTGTCGGCTTCGGCAGCGCTGTCAATAGTAACCTGACGCAATGTTCGTTTCTGCGGATTCATTGTGGTTTCCCATAACTGTTCAGCATTCATTTCTCCAAGCCCTTTGTATCTCTGAACGTGAACATTGCTGTCGTTTCCGATTTCTTCAATTGTCTGTAAACGTTCTTCTTCAGTCCAGCAATACTTTTCAAATTTGGCTTTTCTGACCAGATATAAGGGTGGTGTAGCTACATACAGATATCCTTCTTTTATGAGTTCCTGCATAAAGCGGAAGAAAAATGTCATAATAAGTGTTGTAATATGGCTTCCATC
The DNA here is from genome assembly GCA_964512775.1 of uncultured Bacteroides sp. Lineage (GTDB taxonomy): Bacteria > Bacteroidota > Bacteroidia > Bacteroidales > SM23-62 > LJUQ01. The sequence continues at coordinate 403 of CAZEKO010000103.1, forward strand.
CACGTCAGCATCCGTCATTATTATGACTTTGTGATATCTAATACCTTGCATGTTAAGAGCTTTGCTGTCATCTTCCGTTCCGATTGAAACGCCCAGTGCTGTAAAGATATTCTTGATCTCTTCATTTTCAAAGATCTTATGCTGCATAGCTTTTTCAACATTCAGTATCTTCCCGCGCAATGGCATGATTGCCTGAAAGTTCCGGTCTCTTCCCTGCTTGGCTGTCCCACCGGCTGAATCTCCTTCCACCAGGAATAATTCCGAAATAGCAGGATCTTTTTCAGCGCAATCAGCCAGTTTACCCGGCAGTCCTGCTCCCGAGAGCACATTTTTCCTCTGTACCAGCTCGCGGGCTTTTCTTGCAGCATGACGGGCGGTTGCAGCCAGGATTACTTTCTGGACTATTGCCTTTGCATCTCTGGGATTCTCTTCAAGGTAATTAGTTAAATGTGTACTGACCGCCTGGTCTACTGCACCCATTACATCCGAGTTACCCAGTTTAGTCTTAGTCTGTCCTTCAAATTGCGGTTTCTGTACTTTACAGGAAATAATTGCAGTAAGGCCTTCCCTGAAATCGTCTCCGTTGATATCAAATTTCAGTTTTGAAAGCATTCCGGATTTTTCAGCATAGGTTTTTAATGTCCGGGTAAGCCCACGCCTGAATCCTGCCAAATGTGTCCCGCCTTCTATTGTATTGATATTATTTACATAAGAATGGACATTCTCGCTGAATGAGGTATTGTACTGAAGGGCTATCTCAACAGGAACATCTCCTTTTTCGGTATCTATATAGATAATTTTTTCAGTAAGTTTTTCCCTGGTTTCATCCAGATACTCTA
>CAZEKO010000103.1:1341-6978 GCA_964512775.1 uncultured Bacteroides sp.
ATAAGAGAAAGATGTATTCCTTTATTCAGGTAAGATAATTCTCTCAGGCGTGAAGCCAGGATCTCAAAATTGAATTCAGTTGTTGTAAATATCGTATCATCAGGCGTAAAGGTTATAATAGTACCTGTTTTATCTGTTTTGCCGATGATTGACACATCACTCATAGGTTTTCCTATCTGATATTCCTGGACGAATATTTTACCATCCCTGTGGACCTCAGCTTTCATATGCGATGAAAGTGCATTTACGCATGAAACTCCCACGCCGTGCAGTCCTCCGGATACTTTATAGGATTCCTTATCGAATTTCCCGCCAGCATGCAGTACAGTCATGACCACCTCCAGGGCTGATTTCTTTTCCTTCTCATGAAAATCTGTCGGGATACCCCTCCCATCATCTGTGACCGTTACAGAGCCATCTTCATTAAGTACCACAGTAATATTCCTGCAAAAACCGGCAAGTGCCTCATCTATAGAGTTATCAATAACTTCATAAACCAGATGATGTAATCCCCTTGTACTTATGTCGCCAACGTACATGGCCGGCATTTTACGGACAGCTTCAAGCCCCTCCAATACCTGGATACTATCAGCAGTGTAATCCTGTCCTGTACCTTTTACGCCTTTTTTCATATTAAATCTATTAAACGGATATATATCGTTTATTATATCTAAGAAATCCTTAAATTTTTTGATAATTTCTTAATTCCGGTCGGAGAATTTTCGCCCATAAAACATTATATACAAATATACAATTTTTCAGGGACATTTTGAGCATAAACTATCTAAAAATCAGATAGTTTATTAACATAGAATTAACATTTTGGTGTTATTATCCATAAGGGCTGTGTAAGGCAGGGTGGCGGTATTACAATGCATAGGTGAATCCAATAAGCGCATTGAATCGCATTCCAGGGTAATACAGCCATGGTTCCTGGTTCATGCCCAAAACGTTATTGAGACGTATAAATGCTGAGAGAATTTTTGAATACCTGTATTCCACTCCGAAGCTGAGGTCGGTATATCCGTTAAGCTTAACCGGGACCCCCGAATTGGCTCTTGCATAACGGGTACCGATATAAATAAGGCTGCCCTGTAAAAGAATTTTATTTTTCAGGTTATATTCTATAAACAGAGATATATCCGTCATGGGTTTATGCCAGGCATATTCAAGGGTATCAAGGTTATAATGATAATAATTCCCCTTTAAAGTAAAAGACAGTTTATCCAGAGGCTTGAAAACCATTTCAGCAAGGAAATTAAGGCGTTCGATATCATCATATTCGACAAGGAACTTATTACCAAGATTTCCGGCAGTATCATTAATGAAAAAATACATATTATCGGTAATAGTATAGTTAAAATTCAGGTGGTAACTGAGTTTGGAGTAATAATTTCCCTTTATGCCGATAAATCCGATTATTTTGTGATTGGTATTTTTTACTGATAATCCGGGCATAATGTACATGTTCTCCCGGCTGATTTTCCCAAAATAATTTTCCTCAAGTTTACCTTCCACACCGAAATATGGGATCATTATTTTATCGAGTACTCTTATTTGCAAAAATGCTATCGGATGAAGGTGATAACTGATATCATCCCCGTACAGATCAGCAACCATATTTAATCCGATCTTATAAGTAAATTCAGGGGATGATCTGGAAAACCAGGGTTCAATATTAATGATAGTATTATTGACTGAATCAAAAGTTTCCGGAGTAAGATAATGGGAAATCCCGGCTTTTAGTCCAAATACCTGTTTCCTGTATTGTTTGTTAAAATCTGAAGAAAACCTGAATGCATGCTCATAGTTATCAAATCGATCCCGGGTATAACCATAATTAATTCCCAGGTTATAATTAAGGTGAAGAGAATCCTTATGTGCTGATTCCATCCTGAGACCTGCATTTGCATATACATAATGTTGTTTTATTGAATCTTTTTCCATTATGGTATCTGCAATCGGATTATAACCATAAAAACGAATGCCGTAGTATTGCGGTGATATAAAACCGGAAAGGACAGATTTTTTAAAGATCTTTTTGCCTTCCAAAAGAGCTATATTTTCACTGAAACCAGGATTAACTTTGATGCTATCATTAAGTTTAATCTTACCATTAATGGAATTATGCTTCAGATATACGCCAAACCATGTATCTCTTGATCTCAGTGAATTAATATTTAATTCTATTTGAGGAACGAAATAATTTCCGACACCTATTTTTATATAAGATTTATATAATTTCTCAAGCGATTCAGCACCAAGTGTGGCAGCTTTAATTCGTTTGATCTCGTATTCCGTTTCATATTGCCTTGGGCTGATCGTATAGATGAATGTGGGTTTAATTGTTGTTGTATCGTTTATTCCTGGCAGCAGGTTGATCTTATGTGCATCCGAAAGTACAGGCTCATAAGGCTTTACAACCACAATTTCCTTGTCAATTGTCTCCTGTGCAACCACATACATATTCAAGGCTAAAAAAACTGTCACGGGTACAATGGAATTCCATTTTTTCATGATTCCGGATTTTATAATTTGATTCATTTTACAAGGATTCATCTTTTAATTTTATTTCAAGGTCCTCTCCTTCTGTTTCCTTCTCCCCTGCTTTTTCTTTTTCCTCTAATTCAGCTTTTTTCCTCCTGGCGAGGTCAAGTATGCCATCATCTGAAACCTCATAATAGTCGATGACGCTTTGCAGTGTCTGTATAGCCTGAAAATTATCACCCTTTTGAATATAAATATCTGCAAGTACGATGAATGCTTTTGCCATCCAGTATTGATGAGGTGTATTGAGGTCAATGAAGTTAAATATCACATCTTCAGCCTGCTGATATTCTTTGCGGACATAATAAAGTTCTGCGACCCTGTATTTTGATTCAGCACCTTCAGGGCTTTTGACTTCTGTTGCAACGTTTTTAAATTCTTCAAGAGCAAGTGCAAACCTGTCCTGTCCGTAATATGATTTAGCTATTTTAAAATGGGCTTCCCTGGCGAGTTCTTCAGGTATTTTTTCATCTGTCAGTACCTGCCTTGCCGCATCGATAGTATTCTGGTATTCTTCGAGTACAAAATAACAGCGCATTTTACCAGTAAGGGCTTCGGAAATATCACTTTTAACTTCTGCCACTTCTTCAAGCACAAGGTAATTTTCGAGGGCATTGGGCCAATTTTCGAGACGATAGTTTATCCTTGAAGAAGAAACCAGTGCCGGTTCGGTAAACTGGTTCCGGGGTTGGCTTATTACATACCGGTACGATTCCAGTGCCTTTTCAAGCTCGCCAGCTTTTACGTGGCATTCAGCTTTATAAAAATGAGCCTGTAAAAGGAATTCCCCATCTGGAAACCGGTTGATATAATTGTCGAAACTTTCTATTGATTTCGCACAATCGCCTGTCATATATATATTCTCAGCGGAGATATAATTCAACGAATCCTGTGCCGAGACTGTAATATCTTCTGAAATGCCGATGCTGTTGATATAGGCAAAATAATCATCCACCCTGCCCATATCAACATAAACATTTTTAATCCCCACCAGTGCGCTTTTAGCTTCAGGAGTTCCCGGGTAATCGGTTATAACCTTTTTATAGTTTTTCAGGGCTTCATCATACTCATTCCGGTTATAATAGATCAAGCCAATTTGTACCAGGGCTTTGCTTGCATATGAACTTTGGGCATGTTCGGTAAGTATTTTCTGATATATCGGGATTGACCTTTCCGGCTGCTGCATTATGAAATAGCTTCTGCCTGTTTCGTAAAGTGCATCGGCAGTGAAGGCCGAGTTTTTATAACTATCCAAAATCCGTGTAAGTACCATAATTTTATCCATATGGCGGTTCATCAGTCCCAGCGAGAAGCCTTTCTGAAAAAGAGCGTAATCAACGTCCACAAGGCCTAATTCAATGGCCTTATCATAGTATTCGACTGCTTCCGGGTAATGCATGTTCAGGAATAACAGATCGCCGATACGATTATAGGTATCTCCGAGCAACTTTGTGGATGTACCCCGGCTCAGATTCTCATATTGCTTGAACCTTGTCATCGCCTGGGTATAATCATCCATTTCAAAATAACAATATGCGATATTATAGTAGCAGTTACTATATACATCCAATGCTGCTGCACCTGAAGAGGACATGAATTGACTATAATATTCAAGTGCACGCTTGAAATCTTTTAAACGATAATAGGACTCTCCTTTCCAGTAATAGCAAAGAGTTTTTATTTCATTATCATATTGTTTATATTTCAGTGACTCATCGAATTTATTAATAGCATCATTGAAAAGCAGGTTATTGAATAATTCAAGCCCTCTGAAAAAAGACACACGCTGGTATGCTTTTTCAATATCAGGAGTTTTATTGCGGATTTTTTCCAGGAGCGCAAGGGCGGTTTTGTAATTTTTTGTGCTCATAAAAGCAAGCACGAGATATTTATATGCCTCATCAGTCCTTTTGGAGGCCGGGTAGAGGTAAATGTACTGGTTGAACGCAGTAACAGCCTCATTGAATGGATTATACGACAATTCATATGTTACGACTGCATAATTGAATAAAGCATCTTCCTTTATCTCAGCATTATAATCCAGTCTTGAAGCTACTGAAAAAGATAACCTGGCCTGATTTTTCTGATCCAGGTGCATATAGCAGTCCCCAAGATGATACAACGCACTCTGACTCAGCTCATCTCTGCCGGTTGCGGCAGCTTTAAAATATTCCACAGCCTTTGCATAATTGGCTGCCATGTAATATGAATAGGCAATCTGATATTTATCTTTTCTTGAAGCGTTGCCGGTCGATTCATGATATTTTTCCAGGTAAGGTATAGCCTTTTCATATTGTTCGGTCTGGAAATATGCTTCACCTATCATTTTTGAAACTTCAGCATACCTTTTTTCTGTAACACTTTCAAGAAGAGGAGGGGCATACTGAATCAACTGATCCCATTTTTTCTGCAGGTAATAGATCTGAGTGACATAATATGGGACAATTGGTGAAAATGTTTCATCATCACTCAGTGCGAGAAAACCATTAAGTGCTGTTTCATAGTTCTCCTGGACATATGCAATATGAGCATAATAATAAGTCGCAGGCATTGCGTATTTCTGATCTGTATCCTTAATCTCATAAAAAGCTAATCTTGCTTCCTCAAATTCATTCCGCATGAAATGACTGTATCCCTTTTTGAAAAGATACTCTCCCTGTTGCTCAGTTGTCAGGTCATACCGATCGACTCCCTGAAACCATTTCAGGGCTGTTCCCCAGTTTTTCTTGTCATAGGCAAATTTCCCAAGTTCAAAATATGCCATGCTGATATTCTGGCTTTCGGGATACTGGTTGATATATCGGTACATAAGGTACTCCGCATCATCATTGAAGAGTTTCATTGCACACAATGCATTATAAAACTCAGCATTTTTAGCTATTTCCGAATAACTTCCAGCATAATTTTCCATTACCTTTCTAAATTCAAGCTGGGCGGCTCCGTATTTTTCTTTACCAAACAGATCCATTCCATTGAAATAGTCAACATCACTGTGAGTATTGGAGATTGTATGCTGTGCATTAAGGTCATTCAGACAGTAAAAGCTCAAAATGACAATTAAGAAAACCGGGAAGTGCAGTATTCTCATAA
>CAZEKO010000104.1:0-6941 GCA_964512775.1 uncultured Bacteroides sp.
CGATTCCTGCACTCTTAAGCTTATCACAGATATAGGCAGAAGTTCCTGTCTCCATAAATGATAATTCCGGATTCATGTGAAGATGTCTCCTTATGCCTGTTATTTCAGGATGCAGCTCGATGGAAATGTTTTGTATTGTTTTAATAAGGTCCATAAGAGGTGAAAATACTTATTAAAAATCAAGACTCAGGGAAAAGTAAAATATCCTTGGGAGGACCACTTTGTTTTCGATTCCCCAGGCCCAGTCGAGACGAACAAAATATCCCAGCAACATGCTTCTGAGACCGAATCCATAACCAGCCACAATTGGGTCCCTGTTTGCATCGATAGTCACTGTGATTGGCCCGTTCTCTATTATCTCATTGTCATAGGCATTTTCACCAGACCAGGGATGCAGTCCTGTCCATGCGGTTCCAATATCAAAAAATCCGGCGATTTGGAAATTATTCCAGAAGTTTGAGCTGATAGGGTGGTTGGCAAAATACCGGATAACAGGCCACCTGAGTTCAGTGTTATAAAGTGCAAATTTATCGCCATTCCTGATATTCTGGGTAAATCCTCTCATGTTGGAAGCCAGGGTCTGATAAACATAATTCTTTGAATAATCTACCGGTATACTTCTGTCAAAAGTTTCATGTTTGGAGGAAAAGTTTGTCCAATTATCAACACTTCCCAGGTAATAGATTAACCTGCTCCGCCCAAAGGAAGCACCGGCAGCAAAACGGTTTGCCCAGATCAGGGTACGGTGTATCTTTGTGTAATGCCGGAAATCAGCTCCTGCAGTGTACAGGTCATATCTTTTGAGATTTAGTTGCTGATATGCTTCAGCAAAAATCCTGAACCGTGCTCCCTGGTACAAATTTATTCCAAGCTGACGTGTATTATCAAAAATATATGCGAGTTTGAGACCTGCCCAGTAATACTGAATATCCGCTTCATCAAGGGATTGCAGGTCTGTAGAAAGAAAAACATGCCGGTCCTGGCGCGCGGTAACCGTACCCTCAAATGCAGTTACCTGGCTGAATGGCCAACGCAGGATAAGCAAGGCATTATGTGAATAGGTCTTAATGAGAGATGATTCAGTAGCCGAGGTTGTAGCAATACTTTTATATACCTGGCGGTGAAAAACAAATTGTTTATCCAGTCTTCGTTTCAGATTCTCAAAACTTAGCAGGAATTCATGACTGTCAAGATCAGCAGCAAAACGAAACCCTCCTGTTAGCTTATAATCTTCAAAAAGATCATTTGTCCCGAGTTTAAACATCATGTTAAATCCCGGATCATAATAAACAGAACCACCGGTAAAAGGCTGGTATGAGGCACCAAGAAAACTAAAATCAATCTGAGTAGCCAGAAAATTCGTGTAAAATGCTGTTTCATATATCCTGGGAGTAGGTCTCTTATATTTAACGGTATCGAGAACCAGGTTCAGATTATCATTCCTGAACTTTTCATTATAATAATTTAGTTTTTCAATTTCGAAGACATAATTATTGATATCAATGATCCCGCGGTCCAGCGTCAATGTGTCCAATGAGCTTGTAATAATTTGGTTATCAGAAACATCTTTGATTGAGATGGTTTCAATTCTAATCTTGTTAAGGCTATCTGCAAGAGCCAGCTCCTTCGTCTTTTCTTCCCTGTAATCAGTATTGGTAAGCACTCCAGAATAGTCCTTAAGTTGTTTGTCATACATATTCCTGAAAATGTGATACCTTCCATTTTTGAACAAGACTTCGGCGTACTCATTTGTCTTAGGACTGATATCGTCATCCTGGATATTCCTCGAATAATTTGTAATGGGATATGTCTGCGAATAATATCTGTAATGAATAGTGGTATCAATAAAATCTATAACACTATCGTACCTGGCAATATGCCTGTTTATCAGTCCATTCTGATCACTGAGAAACATGTACTTATTCGGTTCAATCTCAAAAGGCCTGGTATTATTTACAAATTTATAGCCGGATAATTTTTTTATCTCATATGGTTTATTCTTGCAATCAACAAGATATAGATTATATGGCAGGTTCTTGCTGTAAAGTGGATTGCCGGGTTGATAATAACCTGTAGTATCTTCTGGCCTGTTCGATGAAAATATTAAGTCAGCACCATTATTAATGAATCTGGGAGACATATCGTCATATATATCCTGAGTAAGCGGTTCATTGGTGCCTGATGCAAGTGTGTGGACATATATATCAGATTGACCGCGGTTTATTCCTGAGATTGCCATTTTCAAGCCGTCATCAGAATATGAAAAGTCCAGGATTTTCTCAAAAAATAACATATTCCTCTGGATAAGTTCCCTGGTTTCGAGGACATAATAGTACATTTTCACGCCTCCTTCTTCCTCTGTGAAAAATGTCAGTATCTTGCCTGTCGGATGCCAGTTAATGACCGGATAAGTGTAATCAGGAATCTGATCGAGTCTGTGCTCATGAGTTAGCAGCTTTTTTTTCCTGTCTTTCTGTAGATCATAAAGCCATATTTTATATTGCCCTGATTCATTGGTAGAGTAAGCAATATATTTCCCATCTGGACTCAACCTGACCTGGTTATAAACCTGTTTTTTCTTCGTTTTTTGCAAGACTTCACCTGATTCAGGGAATTCTCTTTTAAGATTAGATTCGTCAAACAGATTCTGATAATAACTCATCCATTCTGAAGAAAGTTCCTTAATAGAAAATCCCAGCACATACATAAATCCTGAATTGGAATTTTTATTGACTCTGGTGAGGTAAATTATATTAGGAATGACTGATTCGCCATATGTTTCTGCAATAAACCTCCAGAATGAATGCCCGGTATAAACTGCATCCGTACCTGTCAGGCGGTTAAATTTTTCATACCGACCGGTCATAATTCCATCTTTTACCCTGTCCTCGATTTCGACATTCCAGTGATCAGATACGTAAGATATCAGCCCCTTGAAATACCAATCCGGCAGTTCAATCAGGGTAGAATTGGTCATATTCTCACGAAGCCCGTTGCCGTAAAGCATTTCATTTATCAGGACTTCCGTAATTGCGGCAGTGATCTGTTTTTCAAATTTGCTATGGTCCCCATCAAAATAGATGAAAACCTTATTCCGTAAAATTTTTGTAACACCTCCGGTGTTATATTCTTCCCTTCCGGTCACCAGTCCGATATTACTCTGACGGAAATCAGTAAGTTTGTTATAAACTATAAAGATCAGCCGGTTTTCAAGTTCATAATCGAAAAGGCTTTCAATACGGTTAATTTCTTCCTGAAGGTAATCAGCGGTATAATTTGCCAGGTTCTTTCCTTCCTGGCTAAAATATGCATCAAATCTTTCAAAGCGGAAAAAATACCAGTAAAAATCATTATACTGAACCCTGTTTTTTCCAAATGTCATTTGGTGGCCGTAATAAAATTGGCCCGTTAATTGCATAGAGATCAGCAGGAATATGATTGTTATTATCGGCTGATACTTAGTTTTGATGTATCTGATAATTGTGTTCATGTCTGCTTCACAAATCAGTTTCAAAGGTAAGTATTTTATCGATTCAGGATTAAAGCAACCTTAATGCCATGAAGAGCGTCAATCTATATAATCATAAACTTATTATTATTATTTTTGTTGTTATTCTTAAAAAATAATCAAAACATAAAAACAATGAAGAAGTTTATATCTTTTACATTATTGCTGGCTGTTTTTATTTCGTATGGAATACTTGCTCAGACGGTTGAACCTACTATTTCGTTTGACAAGGACACTCATGATTTTGGTAACATAAAGGAAGAAAATGGCAAGGTAAGATATGATTTTCAATTCACCAATACAGGTGGTAAGCCACTGATAATTAATCAGGTAAGGGCAAGTTGCGGTTGCACATCGCCCGATTGGTCCAAAGAACCGGTATTGCCAGGGAAAAGGGGCTTTGTCAGCGCCACGTATGATCCATTGAACAGGCCAGGTGCTTTCAATAAATCCTTAACAGTAGTTTCCAATGCTACAAATCCAAATGTTGTACTATATATCAAGGGCGATGTCACTGCCAAACCCTTGACCATGGAGGATGTTTACAGATTCAGTATGGGTGATATCCGCATGGTGACAAACCATGTGAGTTTCCCCCAGATTTTAAAGGGCAAAACAAGTACCCAGGAGGTGGAAGTTATCAATGTCTCTGAAAATCCTGTTAAAATATCGTTCAGTAAAGTTCCAGGCCATATTGTAATTAAGGCTGTCCCGGAGGTACTGAAACCAGACGAAAAAGGTAAAATAGAAGTAAGCTATAACAGTGCTCAGAAAAATGAATGGGGATTTGTAATGGACCGCGTGGATGTAATGTTGAATGATCAGTTTAATGGCAATAACAGGCTGACTGTCAGTGCGACTATTGATGAGGACTTTGCATCATGGACTCCTGAACAGCTGGCAAATGCCCCTTCAATTTCTTTTAACAATAACACTTTTGATTTCAAGGAAATTAAGCAGGGTGATAAAGTTGAACATGTATTTACAATTACAAATCAGGGTAAATCAGACCTTGTTATCAGGAATGTAAAAGCTAGTTGTGGATGCACCGCAGTCAGCCCTGTCGATGATATAATTAAGCCAGGCGCTACCACAACCATGAAGGTTATTTTTAATTCAACCGGTAAAACTGGTACACAGAATAAGACAATTACCATCATTTCCAATGATCCTCAAAAATCCAGAACAATTCTCTGGGTTAAAGGAAATGTTGTGTAAGAAATGAAATCAAAAAAAGGAACTTTATTCGTTAGTGAAGGTATCGTTAAGCCGGAGCCTATTAATCCGGAAGCTGTTCAGAAATTCAGGGAACGAAAGAAAAAAATCCTGCAGCCCGGGCAATATATTGATGGAATCCGGAATCACGACCGTACCGTTCTAAGTCAGGCTATTACCCTGGTTGAAAGTTCCTTACCTGCCCATAGAGACATTGCTGCCCGGATAATTGAAGAATGCATGCCACTTTCCGGCAATTCCTTAAGGATCGGCATTACAGGTGTTCCTGGAGTCGGGAAAAGTACTTTTATTGAATCACTTGGTAAAAAAGTCACCGGATGGGGAAGGAAACTTGCTGTTCTCGCAATTGATCCAAGCAGTAAGCGGACCGGTGGGAGCATTATGGGTGATAAGACAAGAATGGAAAACCTTTCACAGGATCCGGATGCTTTTATAAGGCCTTCCCCGTCAGGAGGAACTCTTGGAGGGGTAGCACGGAAAACAAAGGAGACTATTATTTTATGTGAAGCAGCCGGATTTGATACAATTTTTGTGGAAACTACAGGGGTTGGCCAGTCAGAAACAGCCGTTCATTCAATGGTAGATTTTTTCCTGTTGCTGATGCTTGCAGGTGCAGGAGATGAACTCCAGGGAATCAAACGGGGGATCATGGAAATGGCAGATGCAGTAGTCATAACTAAAGCTGATGGTTCAAATGTTCAGCGCACCGAAATTGCAAAAACTGAATTCACCAATGCACTGCATCTGTATCCACCATCTGAATCAGGATGGATCCCTAAGGTTATGACATGCTCAGCCAGAGAGGGGCATGGACTTGATGAAGTATGGGATACTATAATTTCATTTATAGATTTTTCAAAGAAATCTGGTTATTTTCAAAAAAATCGCAATCACCAGGCAATAGCCAGGATGTATGACAGCATTCATGAATCCCTGAAATCTGATTTCTATAACTATCCGGGAATGGCTAAAAAAATTGAAGGATACAAGCAGAAAATTTTACATAATAAAATAAGCTCCTACCAGGCAGCTCAAAGAATTCTTGAAAGTTATCTGAAGAAATAATTGTTTAGATACGGACACCAACAACCAGGACATCATCTACCTGTGCGAAACCACCTTTCCAGTCAGTGAAAACCTTAATAAGTTTTTGCTTCTGTTCTTCTATTGGTTTGGTATGTATTTCTGAAAGGACATTTTTAAAGTTCTTCACCATGAATTTTTTCTGGAAGGGGCCTCCAAACTGATCAGGAAAACCATCTGTATTAGTATATAGCATGTCATTCTTCATGATTTCCACATTATGCCTTGTAAAAGGTATATCAGACTTTACATGTATACCAATTGGCATTTTGTCAGCCTTAAATTCGATCAATTCACTGTCCCGGAAAAGGTATAGAGAAATATTAGCGCCAGAATATTCAAGTTTCATCTGTTCAAGGTCAATAATGTAAAGGGCAACATCCATTCCATCCTGGCTCTCACCTTCTTTACCTGTCTGATGCAGTGATTTTATTACATGCGAACGAAGATCGTTCAGGATTTCATCCGTATGAAATTCATCCTGTTTGCTTAATATCTCATTCAGGAAAGCTATACCAAGCATGCTCATGAAAGCTCCGGGTACACCATGTCCCGTGCAGTCCGCTGAAACGCAAATTACTTTACCGTTCTTTTCAGTGATCCAGAAATAATCACCACTGACAATATCCCTTGGAAAATAAATGATAAATCGCTCCGGGATCAGTTTATCTATATAATCTCCAGGTGGTAGTAAAGCATTTTGGATCCGGCTGGCATACTGGATGCTGTCTGTGATCTCTTTTTTCTGTTCAGTTATTAGAGTGTTTTTCTGCGCTAGCTCCTGGTTTACTCTTTTTTTCTGGTTATTCTGCCGGATTAAAAGTACTACGAGACCTGAAATTGAAAACAAGCCGAAAATGAAGAAATAAATGATTATTTTTTGCTGTCTTACTTTTGATTGGCTCAATGCAGATTGGGTGGTGAGGAGCTGGTTATCTTTCATAACCGCTTCGGTCTCATATTTTACCTGCATTTCACTGATCATATCACCCGTTTCTTTCCTGTAAATTGTATCTTTAATTGCACTGGATAACTTATAATACTCAAGAGCTTTTTCATAATTATTTGACCGTTCATATACTTCAGAAAGGTTCAGGTAAATTTCTTTGATTGT
>CAZEKO010000105.1:0-1540 GCA_964512775.1 uncultured Bacteroides sp.
CCTGATATTTATATGTTTCATAGAAGAATAATAATCAAAGAAGCGTGATTGAAGCAGTGTAATAGGTTACACCCTGGTCTTCCATCTGCGAAACAATAATTTCAGCCTTGACTGATTTGCCTTTCCTGTCTGCTAATTTAATTGGGACCCTTTCGCCTGTGACCTTAGTGCCACCAGGAGTTATAAAGTTTAGAAGTAAATTATCAAGTTTTTTGATGCTGCCGTGAAAAAGTTTATTGACATTTTGCCCCAAAATCTGTTGCCTGCTTATATTCCAGAATTTTTCACCTGCCTTGTTAATGTAATGCACAATTCCTGATTGATCAATAGTCAGCATAATCTCATTAAGATTATCGAGGATTATATTCAATCTTGTGCACTCTTTTTCAATGTGCTCATACTCAAGCCTTAGTTCAGAACGCGTTTGATCGAGTTTTTTCTTCATTTCAACACTTGCAAGCTTAAACTTTTCTTCATGAATCTTAAGCTGGTCTGTCTGTTTCTGACTTTCAATTTCCATCATCTTTTCATTGGTAATATCAGTTCCAATGTAGACAACTTTGTATACCTCTCCATACATGTCATGCACAGAAGTATATGATGCTCTGAACCATTTTTCATCTTCATATTTGGTATAGCCCTTTATCTGGCTCTGATAAGGGACTCCTCTTATTATATTTTCCCAGATTTCATTAAAGTTTTCAAGGTCTTTTTTATCAATAAAATCGAATACGGTCATTTCTTCCAGTTCCTTCCTGCTATATTTTACAGTATCAAGAAAAAGGTCATTACAATTAATGAACTTGCCATCAGGCGCAAACTCTGCTTTAATATTAAGCCTGTTAATAGCTTCTATCTGACCTTCATAGTCAAGACTTTGTTTTTTCTGTTCGGTAGTATCAATTGCAAGAAAAAGAATTTTATCAACAGAGTCATCGTCCTTCCTAACACATGTATAAGTAGCCATTGTCCATAAATCCTGTCCCTGTTTCGTTACATGTTTCATATACCCCTCATAATGCTTACCTCCCTGTGCCAGCCGATCCCAGATCTTATCGAACCACTCTCTGTCTTTTGAATTAATAAAAATTGAGATGTGTTTTCCTTCAACTTCAGAATTGCCGGTATATCCAAGCTTGGTAAGAAACTTTGTATTTGCATAAAGAAGTACTCCATCCTTATCATACTCAGCCCTGATCAGAGTATGGTTAACTGAATTTGTAAAACTCACGAATTTTTCTGCCTGTTTAGCTGCCTGTTCCTGGATATATTTAAGGTCTTCCATACTCTGCCTCATTTTCTCCTCCTGTTGTGCAAGAGTCTCGGCCTGATGTTGTGATTCCTTCAGCAACTGAGCGGTTCTGATACTGTTTTTAACGCCCGAAAGGGTAATGGCTATACTTTCAGCCACATTCTCCGTAAAATGTATCTCGAAAGTTTTAAGATCCCTGAAAGATGCAAGTTCGACAACACCTAATACTTCATCCTGACTGACAAGTGGAACTATAAGAAGATACCTGGGATTTGCCTGTCCCAATCC
>CAZEKO010000105.1:1640-6843 GCA_964512775.1 uncultured Bacteroides sp.
ATATTAAAGGAGAATTCTTCAATGTTCTCTGTATGTATCCTGAGAATTTCACTAAACCGTGCCAATCCGGCAGATACCCAGTTTCTTTGACTATCTTCCTGTTTCCTGAAATTTTCTTCCTTTATATTATTTTTAAGATACTCTTTGAGATCGGTTAAAGAGCTGGTAAAATTATAATCTTCATCATCAATCTTAATTTCCTCATCAAGCTTATTATCTATTAAATTACTAATGTATTCACGCATTTTCTTCGTCTTATACAGGTCATGATTTTTAATATTCCTTATGTCAGATTCCAGCCCGGAAATCTTCTTACCTGTGAAATAACCTGTAACACCACCAATAAATGGTAGAAAATCTAAAAGTATCTGAACCGGAATTAATCTGTGAAGCTTTATAAAATCAACTAATGTGAAAGATATTGAACCAGGACTGGTAAAAATTATGAACGACAGAACCGGAAACAGAAGACCAATTATGAATCCATAAATAGTAAAACGTATGATCAGATCTTTATCGCCTCTGATAGTCATATAAAATATCTTGACAGGAATAAAAATACGATTTAATTTTCTAAGTAACAATGTAGCTTTTTAGCAGTAATAATAGACGCTTACTCTGATAAGAATATACCCTGCAGTAGAGCTTAAATTTTTATGATTTGCGGTAATAATATAAGTTAACATTACAATTATTTACTTAATGTTTTATTCACTTTTTCAACTAATTCCTTAATGTTTACAGGTTTTTCTATATAATCAACAATGCCAAGCCTTTGTGTTTTTGCCTTACTTTCTTTTTCAGTCACTGCAGTAATAATGATAACCGGGATGTTTTTAGTACGTTTATTCTTTCTGATATCCTCAAGGAATTCATAGCCGCTTACTTTTGGCATCAGTAAGTCAAGCAGGATAAGATCAGGAGGAGTGAGTTCTATTAAAGGGACAGCTTCCTTGACACTTAAGCTTTTAATAATTTCATACCCGTGGTTTCCCAGGATTGCTTCAAGTAGAATAACATTCGTATTGGAATCATCAATAATTAATATTCTTTTTGCTCCAGACATCATAATAAACATATTATAATACAGACGATGCCCAAATTAGACAACTAAAATAAATCATTCTAAAAATACTTATTGTTTTTATGATTGAGATAGGTTATCCTCTTCTGATGATTTACATCATCCGGTTGCGCAGAATTAAACTGTATCGTATATTTACACGGGTATAAATTACTGGAAGTGAATCAAAAGACAAGTTTTCCAAAATATTTATATGAGGAACATATTCCATTTATTCAGTTGCTGAATGAAGGGGAAAGGGAAATATTAAAAGAAAACAGCAATATTGTAAGGTTCAGTAAGAAAGATATCATATTCAGGCAAAATACAAGAACATCTCATATAATGATCATCATTTCGGGCCTGGTAAAAATATATAAGGAAGGAAGAGGACACCGGCAGATAATTTTAAAGCTTGCATTACCTGGTAACTATATTGGTATTCTCTCTGTTCTCGGGGACCAGATACATCAATATTCTGCATCAGCGATAGAAGTATCAGATATTTGTTTTATTGATATCAATGCTTTTAGGAACATTATAATAGAGAACGGGAAATTCGGACTTAAGCTGTCAGGCATTATCAGTCAGGAAGGGTTATTTATTTTTAAACGGCTTTTAAACCAAACATATAAGCAATTACCTGGAAGAATAGCAGATGTTCTTCTTTATTTCTCCCATGATGTGTTCAATAGTTTAAAATTTACTTTGCCGTTAACCAGGCGAGAACTTGCTGAACTTGCAGGGACAACCAAGGAGAGTTTTATCCGTACTCTCACAGAATTTAAAAATGATAAAATAATCAAACTTAATGGTTCCGAGGTGGAAATAATCAGTCTTGATATTATTAATGCATTAAGTGAATTTGGATAATATTTAATTTCAATGAAAATACTTATTGTCGATGATATTTTTACAAACCGTTTATTGCTTGTTGAAATTTTAAGGATTTTAGGACATGAATATTCTCAGGCAGAAAACGGTAAAGAAGCAATCGATGCTCTTAATAACAACGATTTTGATATTTTGTTACTGGATATTGAAATGCCGGTGATGAATGGACTTGAAACCACAGCTTATATCAGACAAAAAATGCCGTTCCCTAAAAATAAAATTCCTATTGTAGCCTTAACTGCTCATAATCCCCAGTTGTTTTATGAGGAATTCAAAGATTCCGGTTTTGACAAAGTACTTACAAAACCCTATAATATCGAAAAACTTTCTGCTATTATAAGTGAGATAACTAAGGTTGTATAGTTAACTAGGTATATAAGTTACAGGGTACAAGGTACAAGGTGCAGGGTAATAAATATACTGGGCTTGATGCTACATTATTACGAATATACAAGGCTGGCGATCCTTTCCAGATGAAGTGCATCTGTCTCATCAAAATTATTAAGCTTATTACTATCGACATCGAGGACTCCGATAATTTCTTCCCTGTTGTTCTTAACTGGGATTACTATTTCTGATTTCGAACGGGGATCGCATGCGATATGTCCTGGGAATTTGTTGACATCAGGTACTATGATGCTTTGTTGCTCATTAATAGATTTCCAGCAAACTCCGCGATTCTTCTCCAGCATTTGGCATGCAAGAGGTCCCTGATAAGGTCCGACGATAAGTTCATTTTTCAAGAGGAGATAAAAACCAGTCCAGGAAAAGTTATCCATTTTATGATACAGAACCGAAGAAATGGTTGCCATACGGGCAATCGTATTGTCCGTCTTTTGAACCAGCTCCTGTAACTGTAGATATATTCGTTTATACCGTTTCGCTTTTCTTTCAGGAGATATTATCATATATCAAAATAGCTCTTTTATTATTTGTTTTTTCCCGTTAAACTCAAATGTTTCGCCTTTCTTTTTTCCTTCCATTACTTTAAACAGAGGCACCATCGGTGATATTGCATAATATGTGTGACCGTCGATTTCAAGCTTACCGGCACTTATCGAAATGAAAAAACGACAGACATCGGTAATAATAACTGCGCCAAATTCCGCAATTTTATTAATGTTCTTTGGATTAATTTTATCCGTTACTGAATATTCAGAAACAGCTTTCGAATACTGCAGTGAAAACATATCCCGTCTGCCTATTAATTGATCCCTGAAAGAATCATAACGATCCTTATTAGGGCCATAATCGTTCAAGGCATTTTGGGCTTCATCCATTTCAGACTTGGTGCTGTCAACAGCTTTTTTTTGCACTCTCTGGCACTCAACTACCAGCCTGTTTTTCAGTTTTATATATTCATTCTCTGCCATTACAGGTGTTTTAGTTCCGATATTTATCTTATTTTGTCTTGTGTATGACAATTTAATCAGTATTAAATTCGCACATAAATATTCTTTGTCTGTTGGTACTGGTAGTGTCAGATAATTTTTTGGTGTATAATACCTTACCGGTTATCTAAGACAAATTAATTTCCCTGTTATTTCAGGGAATGACGTATTGAATTACTGAAGAATGATAACGAAAGATAAATATAAATACAAAAATAAAAAATATTATTGTAAAAAAAATTAATAAAATGAATTCTCATTTATCAAAAATTGTTCTGTTTGTCTCATATTATCTGATATTTTTCATTCCTTTTTATGGACAGGATAGATCAGATTGGAAAAACGGATATCCTGATGGTTGTACCAGTGTTACTGTAGGAAGACTGGCAACATCAGATGGATCCGTAATCACTTCGCACACTGACGACAGTCACCGGACACGTTCCGAAATAAATATTATCCCTATGATAAGGCACGGTAGCGGTGAAATGACTCCCTTGTTTAAGCGTATTCCATGCGATACAATGGCTATGCCTGCATATCAGAATATTAAAATTGGTGAAATTCCCCAGGTCCCGGTAACTTTCGGATTTATTAATACTGCATATCCATGTATGAATCAGTTCCAGGTTGCTATTGGCGAATCAACCTTCGGGGGCAGAGAAGAATTACAAAGCGATTCCGGGCTTATAGATTGCCAGAGGCTGTGTCAGCTTATGCTTGAGAGATGCAAAACAGCCCGTGAAGCAATAATTCTTGCCGGGGAATTGACTGGATTATATGGATGGATCGATTATGGTGAATGTCTTACGATCAGTGATAAAAATGAAGTGTGGCAGCTTGAAATACTGGGCCCTGGAAAAGACAAAACAGGTTCCGTCTGGGCCGCGCAAAGAGTCCCGGATAATCACATTTCAGTTAATGCCAATGCGAGCAGAATTATGGAAATCAACCTTTCAGATGCAGATTATTTTATGGCATCGACAAATGTTTTTTCTGTTGCCGAAGAAAATGGCTGGTGGATAAAGGAACAGGAGCCTTTCCGTTTTTGTTATGCATATGCCCCTGAAAGCCGGACCTCTCTTGCGTCAAGACGTCGGGAATGGAGAGTACTGGATTTAGCTGCCCCATCTCTTCACCTTGATCCATATGCAGAAAACTATCCTTTTTCTGTGAAACCTGACAATCCAGTCACGCTGGAATTTCTTGTACGGATTTTCAAAGATTATTTCGAAGGTACTGAATTCAACTTTGTTAAGGACATAACAGTCACCGATGATAGCGGAAGAACTGTTATCTCTCCTCTGGCTAATCCATTTATGCCTTATGATATGAATAAAGTTTTCAAAATCAATGGCGGCTGGGGCTGGAGAGGAGAACGGACTATTGCACGCTGGTATACCATGTATGCAACTATCATACAGTCACGTAACTGGCTGCCTGATGAAATAGGAGGAGTGACCTGGCTTGCAATGGATAATGTTGCTTCATCAATATATATTCCTGTTTATTGTTCAGTTACAGATCTTCCAAAACCGTATAAAACGCCTGGAAGGCCGAATGGTTATACGACAGAATCGGCCTGGTGGGCTTTTAACCGGTTGGGCACTCTGGCTGCACAACGATGGGGTGACATGCGACATGATGTGAATGCGGTATGGGAGCCATGGCAAAATGAATTATTCAGAAACCAGGCGATAATTGAACAACAGGCACTCAGCCTGTATAAACCCGGGAAAACTGAAAAAACAATCAGCTTGCTGACCAACTATACCAACGAATGGGGAAATAAAGTGGTAAAAAAAGCCTGGGAACTCGGAGATTTCCTGTGGACTAAATATGATGAATTATTTTA
>CAZEKO010000106.1:0-6837 GCA_964512775.1 uncultured Bacteroides sp.
ATAACTCGATTTTTCATCTTATTGAGTTTTAATAATTGTAGTTTCTAGTTTTTGATGATTTTCCTTGAAATACATTCAGTGTCTGTCATAATATTCAATATATAAATACCTGACGAACAGTTTTCCAATTGAATAGTCTTATGGATATTTCCTTCCTCTTTCCTGAAAGTGGCATAGTAAACCTCCCGTCCGCTTAAATTATAAACTCTTATCTGAATCATTCCCTGATAACCGCTGATCATATTCAGATGTATTTCTTCAGAAAATGGATTCGGATATATTTCAAAGCTGTTAAATTTCTCCCACGGAATTTCAGCTCCAAGATAAAAATTATGCTCTCCCGGAGTGGGGGTATCAAAAATTATCCAGTCACTTGTAGCATCAGGATACCTTGCAAATGAATGATCCGAAACCAGCGATGGAAATGAGACAGAATCCAACAGAATCATTTCTTCTTCGAATTCCTGAAATAATCCTAACTCCTCTCCGTCTTTATTTATTTTCAGACCAACATGCAAAATTCCCTGTTCAGGTTGATCATCTGCCCACAATATCAGAAAATCACCCGCCTGGATGCTTGTTGAATCCGGGTGTGTTTCAGGAATTTTCCATAGACCTGGATTTGCTAGTTCATCAGTTATATATAAACCACCAATATCGACAGATTCCTGACCGGCGTTATACAATTCAATCCAATCATCTCTTTCACCAAAGTTATCCCTGATTGAACCAGAATTGCCCGGAAGGAATTCATTTATTCTCAGATCTGAGATAATATCCGTTTTCTCTATCACGGCTGTGATAGTAATATCGCCTCCAAGAATCACATCCATTTGTCTTGAATAGTCTATGGTGGAATCATTAATTTGCCATTTTATGAATTTAAAACCCGGCTCAGTCATGATATTCAGTTTTACTGGTAAATCCTTATAAAATTCTGCTATAAAAGGATTTCTTTCAAGAGGTATATTGTTTAAAAGGATACAACCTCCCTCATCTGATTGAAGAGTCAGCGTTAGTTTATCAGAATCCGCTAAACCAAAAGTTTGTTTCAGATGTCTAATGGCATATTGAGGACGGTCATAAGCAAAATCGCGCATACCCTGGACATTTTGTTCCCAGACTGACATCGAATATATTCCCCCTTCGTTTCCCCATTTTTCAATATGTCTGGGCATTTCACTGACAAGATTATTTCTCAGGCTGTCGATTATTCTGACGACCCGTTCAGGATAATAAGTAGTGTAAACATGACTCAGGTAAGCACTCACAAACCGGTTAACAAACTCTTCATTCTGTGTAAGCTTTATAAACACACGTGTCGCCCATGGGGCTTTTTGTCCCTTGTTGACATAATCTTCGATATCAGGATCCAGAGCTTTAGTAAACATATTGGTCGTCACAGGAGCCCACTGGAAACCATTGAATCCGAATTCAGTGTCGAACAGCATCCATCTCCATTTTCCATCCCCTGTCCTGGATCTCCAGAGCCTGTGATTGTTTGCCGGCCAGTCGATGTTGCAGGAATATATCTCAACAATCATATAATTGATGAATTCTTCAATATCTATCATTGCTGATGCTTCCTGGTACTTCTCTTCCGAATATAGATCATTATTTTCAAGAAAATTCATCATTTCAATATATAAAACACTGTCTCCTGCAACGACTTCATTATGTTTTATAATATCGACACTATCTCTGTCAACACCATAAAGGACTTCACAATAATCTTCATTATGCTTATCCCTGATGTTAAGTATTCCCCAGTATTCGCCATTAAGATATATAACTGCCGGTTGATAGGATTGATAATCCAGATCCATCATGTTTTCAGGAATTGTATGTATTAATGCATCCCGGAACATAGTGCCGCGCCAGTCACCGCTCCAGTCATTTGCACCATTTCGTAAAAGAAATGATTTATAAATCTCATTATCCCTTCCAGGTAATAGACGATAATGTATTTCTCCGTCGCCATATCGTTCTCTGGCATATATTGAAAAAGATTTTTGCGCCCTGGCCCTGCTGGTACCTCCGAATATCTTAATACCGGCATTTATATTAAACTGCTGTGATCCGTTTGAATCAAAGTATTCAAAACCACAGGGTTTTTCCCAGTCCTCATCATAATTTACATAAATACCACTATCCGGATCCCATAGATTCTCTGGATCTGTTGATATCGAAAGTACAGGAAGATCATGATCAGGTTCATTGATAAAATATGTCTGGGTGATAATCTTACCAGGAAGCTTGTCTTTCTCGTGGATCTTTGCCCTGATTATAGTTGTCTTATCAAGGTTGATTGGATCAATGTACTTTAATGAGGCACTATCAGGTTCTGAACCATTAAGTGTATATCGTATCTCAGTATCAGGCTCATTACCTGAAATTTCCACCTGTAAGAACTGGCTATAAAATCCCCCTTCCAATGAAAAAATAGGTTCGGAAGAAATTCCTTGAAATCCAGGATAAATATTTGAATTTCCTGGAGTCGGTGTCTGAAAGAAAAACCAAGATGTATCCCCGGCAATTCTTCCGGATGATATATCGGAATATTGTCCAGGATATGTCACACTATCTATAACATTCCCCAGGGAATTATAAATTCCAATCTGCTCTCCCAAACCTTCAAGTTTGAAACTGGTATGCAAACCAGTATTTCTGCCATCAGCCCAAAAAACAATAAAGCCGTAAGGATTTATCTCAGTTCCCGGAGGTATTGTCCATTTTTGCGGATTCGTTAAATTATCCGTAATATAATAGCCTGACAGATCAATTGTTAAATCACTGTTATTGTATAATTCAAGCCAGTCAGAATTGGACTGAAAATCAGGATCCAGGTTAAAGGAAGTATTGAAAGCCATAAATTCATTGATCACTATTTGTCCGGATACTGGCAATATTTGCATACCCAATAAAACAGGGAGATATATTGAAATAACAGGTAATAATCTGGTCATTGATTGTTTTCTTTTAAAAGAATAGCAGAACAGTTAAAATTTGAAAATTTCAGTTAAAGTAATAAGAAAATGTAAAATATAACCATAAGTATGCCTTTCTGATTTTAATCTTTTCAGTATGGAGAATTTTGTGTTATATTAGTAAAATCATCACTTAATCTTAAGAACTTCTCAAACTTTGATGAAATAGCATACTTTCTGTTTCAGTACTAATTAAACTACAACCGCTATATGAAATCGATTTACACGTTGTTATACCTGTCTATTTTCACATGCCTGTCAGCTGTCTCACAAAATCCTGTTACGATTGGCACGCCTGAAAATGATACCATTTATGTTCTTTCAGGGCAAAACTTCCTGCTGATTCCCGATATTGATGATAATGATGCAGGAATCGATCAATCCATCAGTTTTACCGTTAGTTCATCGGATCCTGATATCCTGAGAATTGATAATGTAGAATTTACTCCTGGAAACAGGCTTGCTGTCATCAATGTCACTGAACAGGGACAGTTAGGTTCGGTAACAATCCAGGTCGAAGCTAAGGATCCGGATGGAACAGCCAATGCATCCTGTGATGTCATTGTCGGAAACTATAATAATCCAGGAATTTTCTTTGAAATCCATGATGTTGTTTTCTGGCAGCAGATGGTTCCTTTAAATGCAAATCCGGCGTTCAGAATGATTGCAACAAGCGGTTTGGCGCCGTATAATGAAATCGATCTGCCATCCTTGGAACTTTCAGTTTATTCCGACTGCAGAACCTCCCCTCCCTGCACCGGAACCGATTTTTTCACAGGCTTCTTTAAAGGATATGTGATCCCACCTGTTACCGGCTCTTATACTTTTTACATGATAAGTGGTGATCAATGTTGCGTTGGATTAAGCACTGATGAAGACTTTAGTAATGCCTCGCTAATTATACATTCAAGCCAGGGAATTGGCACCAATAGTGGTGATAAGGAATGGAAATCTTCTGCACAAAATCTTGAAGCCGGTAAAGTATATGCCATTTACGGTACACAATGGAATATTCATACCTTAACTGGCGGTTTACTCTGGGAAGGTCCGGGTATTTCAAAAGGATACATCGAAGGCCAATATTTATCGTATGTTTACGATACAAGTAAACCTACGATACCAGGCAATCTTAATATAATAAATACTGGTATAAATGATATCACTTTAATGTGGACTGAATCTTCCGATAATAAGTTCCTGGAAGGATATAATATTTACCTGAATGGAATTTTAAATAATCCTGCCCCTGTTACCGGATGCTTTTATAAAATTT
Source organism: uncultured Bacteroides sp. (assembly GCA_964512775.1). GTDB lineage: Bacteria > Bacteroidota > Bacteroidia > Bacteroidales > SM23-62 > LJUQ01. The sequence goes on from CAZEKO010000106.1 coordinate 4,261, forward strand.
CCAGCCTTTTGCCGGAATCACATTATTCTGTTTGTATTACCGCCCTTGATAAAGCCGGCAATGAATCTTTAATCAGCAATATACTTTCGACTACTACCTACCTTTCGGATATCAATTCTCCCACTCCTCCTGATGTAATTTCTGCACCAATAGTATCCGATCTTGCTATCATATTGGAATGGAGCGGTGCTACCGATAGTGAAACTGAAATCCGGGGCTATAATGTATATGTAAATGGTATCCTGTATAATCCGGATGATTATATATATACTGAATATTTAACCATTTCAAATCTTAATCCCGGAACGAGCTATCAGGTTCAAATAGAATCAGTTGATGCAGGCTACAATGTATCCCCTAAAAGTGAAGCATTTAATATTGAAACCAAGAATTTCGATCCTAACGACACACAGTTGACTGATAAAAAGGCAAGGTTGACAGTGCAGATGGAAAATATCGGTTATAATGCAGGTTTGGGAATAAATGTGGATTATAGTTCAGGACAGTTTCTCAAAGATGCAGAGCTGGTTAAAATAATAAAAGACCTTGAACCAGCCGGAATCCGATGGGGGGCCTTGACTGCTAATCCTCTTAATTTCAATGACTTCATTGGGACAGGCAAACAAATTACTTTTGCAAAGTTCATGACTTTCTGTAATGAAATTGATGCATATTCCATCATTACCTGTGGGGTTGAAAGTTCCACAGATTGGATGACAGATACTACAACATTTTTACACTTCCTGGAATATATCGCAGGTCCATCAAATTCTGAATACGGTATCATAAGGGCTTCTGAAGGATATAATGAATCGCTTCTTGCCAGTAGTAAAGGATTGATTTTTGAATTTGGCAATGAAGTCTGGGGTGCTGATGCTCATAATGCTCAAATAGGTAGTGATTACGCCAAGTACGGAGAATGGTGCCGAAAAATGGCTGTCATTATGAGATCCTCGGATTATTATAATCCTGAAAAAATATTCCTTGTGTATAGCGGAAGAGAACCTCATCCAAGTAACAGCTACGGATTACATGATAACCTTATGAAGGGCGATACCGGAGAAGTAGACTGGCTGGCAGTCGGAGGTTACCTCGGAGGGAACCTGAATTATGCACCAGAAATTGATCCTGGTGATAGTGAATTAGATTATTATAAGAATGGTATCGCTACCGTTGAATACAACCTGAAAGGGATGGTCCTGACCATGAAAGATATGATTGAACTGACGGGTGAGATTAAACCTACCTTCATGTATGAAGCTAATATGACAAAGAATACATATTTTGGTCGCCTTGGACAGGCAATTGTACAGATGGATTACTATTCAAGTGCTATTGAAACCGGCGGAGCCATACCAACAATATTCCATCTGTCAGGGGGACAGTGGAAAATGGTTGTCCCGGCCCAGGATTATAAAAAGACACCATTATACCACACAGCAGCCTTTTTCAATAAATATTGTAAAGGCAGTATCCTGAAAACAGAACTGACAACCATGGCCAGAATACAGGATTCGGACGAAGATACTCTGGATTTTGAGTCCATAGGATGTTATGCCTATGTTGAAAACGGGCGATATAGTTTACTATTCTTAAGCAGGGATTTTGAAAATGATTATACAGTGCAAATCGATCTACCGGAGGAAATTCAATTAATTGCTCCCGAAACTGCCCGTAGATTCACTATTACCGGAAACAATTACAGCGATAATGATGCAGTTATCGATTCATCAATAATAACCATCTCAGATAATTTACTCATTCAGGTTCCAAAATACAGCATGGTGATTATTACATTCCAGTGTACTGATCCTCAATTTGAACCTCTCCCACTGGGTCATTATGAATATGTTTCCGCGACTGATTTGACCATTATTGCTTATAAAAGTGATATAATGGATATTACAACAAACAAACAGAAAAAAATCTATACAGTCACTGTAGTACCGGAGAACGCTTTCTCTGACGAGGTTACATGGGAAGTCATCACAAACAATGTCAATCTGAAATCGCTGGTTAATATTATTGGCTTAAATATTTATGGATCAGGAACATGTGAAGGAAATGGATCCATTATACTCAAAGCATATGCCTGGGATAACAGGAATGTATATGATGAAGTTGCTGTTAATATTTCCAACCAGGGAACAGAATGCGGAACAGGTCTGTATGAAACCGGCAGTAATGTTTTTAAAATTTATCCAAATCCGGTAAATGACAGGCTTTTTATAGAAAACATGGAACCTGATGATATAAACCAGATAGAAATTTATGATGTTTTAGGAATAAAGTATTTATCACTGGAGATCCATGAGGAAAAATATACTATTAATATTGAAGACCTGAAACCTGGCATTTATATATTAACGGTTTCCAATTCAACATCTCAGATAAAAAGCTTGTTTATTAAATGAGCAGAATCCCCTGCGAGCTTCATTATCAGTATTCAGAAATCAGCACTCAGAAATCAGAACTCCCCTTCTGCTTAAGATTAATTCTAATTTCATATAATGGTCTACAATTGTTTCATATCTAAGTTATTTATTCATACATTTGCCCCCTTTTATTAGAAGTAAG
>CAZEKO010000107.1:0-1484 GCA_964512775.1 uncultured Bacteroides sp.
ATTGAAAATCCTGAATTCCTCAATCTTTACGAGGAGGTTTCAAGATTAAGGAATTATATAACAAATCCTGATATTCAAACTGCCCGATGAATTTTTATTAATGAAACTCTATTCAATTCCAACAGGCAATCTGAAAATAGATGGTGGTGCTATGTTCGGTATAATTCCAAAAGTACTCTGGGAGAGAATGTATCCGGCCGATGAACACAACCTTGTAAAATTATCCATGCGTTGCCTGCTCGTTGTGGATGATGACCGTAAAATTCTGTTCGACAGTGGGATGGGTGATAAACAAGGTGAGAATTTCCTGAGACATTATTATCCTGACAGAAAAGATACTCTAATTGGTTCTCTTGCGAAATATGGATTTAAACCTGATGATATCACTGACCATGTAATTACCCATTTACATTTTGATCATTGCGGAGGAAGCATAAAATATAATGAAAAAAAAGAGGACCTGATTACTGTGTTCCCGAATGCAAATTACTGGGTCAGCCAGCTTCAATGGAATCTTGCTCAAATTCCTAACCGGCTGGAAGGAGCTTCTTTTCTAAAAGAAAATATTGAGCCTATAGAAAAAAGCGGGCAATTAAAGCTCTTCAACTCAGAATTTAACCTTACTCAAAATATAAGTATCAGGATTTTCAACGGTCATACTCTTGGACTGGCTATCGGAATTATTAAATATGAAAACAGGACAATAGTAAATATTTCCGATTTAATCCCTATGGCCGGGAATATCCCGTTAACCTGGATTTCAGGTTATGACACTAATCCACTTAATTCTCTGACGGAAAAGCAACAATTTCTGGAAGAATCATTGAAAAATAATTATATCTATTTCTTCTTCCATGATGCAGAAAGAGAATGCTGCACTTTACAGGAAACTCCGAAAGGGATTAGAATTGACAAAGTATTTACTTTAGAAGAATTTCTGAGTTCTGAATGCTAAGTGAAAACTACTCAACGCTCAGCACTTAATATCTCGTCTGCCCCTTATAAACCTTCGACAAACCCAGAGGTACCAGCCTGCCATGATAATTCAGCTGACCTGACCAGTTTCCACGTAAAGATGCGTCAGCATAACCTTCTGGATTTATCATCATGGTGATATCATAAACTCCGACAGGTGACAAAAAAACCATTCTGATACTATAAGTATCTTTATTCCTGCCAGTCATATTATAATCATATTTCGTTATATGTCCACTTATAGTTTCTCCACCAACTCCATTATAACCAGCAGAAAATGCTGATCCCACCTGAAGAGTTGCATCCAGAGAATCCACCATAACGAAATTTATAGAACGATCGACCGGGACTCTGACTCCATATTTATTACTCAGATAATCCGCTTCAAGGACAAAACGTTGCAACTTGACCATTGTAGATGTCATTTTAATATTTTGTTCACGTTCCTTTTCCCTGGTCTCTTTTTGTTTTTGCTTTTCATATGCTTTTTGCTCTTTGATGTCGGCTTT
>CAZEKO010000107.1:1584-3117 GCA_964512775.1 uncultured Bacteroides sp.
AAATTTTGTATAAATACCTTGATCAGATCTCTAAAACAGTACAGAAAAAGAATAGCTGAGGATAAGGAATCAAATAATACTAACCTGTCGAGGTTAATATTCTTTCTATGAATTATTAAACTAACTAAAAGCCTCTGAAAAAGCTGAACAAGGAAGAAAATAAATACAGGTATACCGTTTGGATTATATTCTCTGGCTGATTTGAACCTCCCTCTGACAATTTCCGAAAAACTTCTGGAAAGTCCACTGCTTGGAGAGGTTTCTCCATAGAGTTCTTCATAAAATGAAGGAATAGGATGATTATCCTTTTCAGCAGAAAAAAGGCCGGAATAAATAAAGATCAACATTATTATTCCAGCCAGAACGAAATTTATAATATGATAAGGTTTATTCTTTGTTTTATTCTTCGACCTTATCCAGAGCATCTTCATATTTTTCCTGAAGTTCTTTAAACTTTGCCTTTTGCTCTTCAGTCAGTTTGGGTGCAACTGATGTAAGTTTTGTAGCCAGAGCTAAAGCTTTTGCAGATACTTTTGCATATTCAGCAATTGCGGAGACATCACCTTTAATTGACTCATCAACAAGTTTTACATAATCACCAATCAGCTCTTCATATGTATTAAGCAACTTATCAAATTCTTCATCCGTAATTTCCTCTCCCCAGATAAAATTTAGTCTGGACGTATCGGATTCAAGATCTTCAAGGGTTTTTTCAAGATCTTTTCCAGCTTCTTCAATATCCTTTCCGGCTTTATCAAATTCGTCCTCCATATCTTTAAAAGACTCTTCAATATCTTTACCCACCTCATTTCCAATATTCTCAAATTGTTCCCAGAATTTACCTTGACTCCAGAATTTACCATGATCCTTTAATGATGCAAAGAAAAGTCCCCACATCAATGCAATACTTAGTCCCACTATTGAAACAACAAGACCTGACATTGGAAGTCCTTTGGTTCCGTTAGCTGTATTTGCCTGGTGCAGACCAACAGCGCTAAGGACAATCCCTGCACCGCCAAATAATAAGGCAAGAGGAAAGGTACAGGGGACAATGGCAAGTGGTATAGCAATAATTCCAAGTATTAGTCCGGCTATACCCATGCCCTGTCCGGCAGTAGTGGTAGTTTGATTTTCCATTTTAGTCGTTATTTGATACTTTGGGAATAATTATCAAAGATAGTAAAAATGTAAGTACAAATCCGTTCATTAACATGTTGTGATTCATGTATTAGCTCATTGATATTGACCAATTATTCTCGCCATATCAGCCTCAAGAGATACCTCTGGGCTTTCAATAATCCTGCCCATTTCAATGTCTCCTTGATAAAAAATAATTGTTGGCACAAGCTCTATATTTAAATCAGCAACTTCAGTCCCTTCAGCATTTTTTAACCGGTCAATGCATATAAGTTTCAGATTATCCTCAGGGAAGCTCATATAATCTAAGATTTTATAAAGCCTTGGTATTTCCCTCTGACTGTCGGAACACCAGGTACCAAGAACAACAGTAATATTACACGTAAAAAGAAAATC
>CAZEKO010000107.1:3217-5283 GCA_964512775.1 uncultured Bacteroides sp.
TCCAGCATTATCTCCAGAATTTTTACTGCCGCATCAGGTATTGATGTTCCAGGGCCGAATATTCCAACAACACCTGCTTTATATAAGTAATCATAGTCCTGGGGAGGAATTACTCCACCAGCTATGACCATAATGTCAGCACGTCCAAGATCTTTCAGTTCCTTAATAACCTGTGGGATTAGTGTTTTATGACCTCCTGCAAGACTTGATATTCCCAGAATGTGAACGTCATTTTCGACAGCCTGTCTGGCGGCTTCGGCGGGGGTTTGAAAGAGCGGACCAATATCTACATCGAATCCGATATCTGCATAACCTGTCGACACTACTTTAGCACCACGGTCGTGTCCGTCCTGTCCCATCTTTGCAACCATAATCCTTGGCTGCCTGCCTTCTTTCTGTGCAAAGCGGGTGGCAAGTTCCCGGGCCTGTTTATATTTTTCATTACCGGTCGATTCTGATGAATATATTCCTGAAATTGAACGGATAACGGCTTTATACCGGCCAAAAACTTTCTCCAGCGCAAAGGATATCTCTCCGAGGGTAGCACGTCTTCTGGCAGCTTCGACCGAAAGTTCAAGCAGGTTGTGTTTTCCGGTGCTTGCGGCTTCTGTAAGTTTATCAAGGATTTCAGTGACTTTTACTTCATCTCTTTCAGCTTTCAGTTTATTCAACCTTTTTATCTGTGCTTCTCTGACAGCTGTATTATCAACTTCCAGGATATCGACCGGATCATCTTTATCAGGACGGTATTTATTTAAGCCAACAATTATATCTTTCCGGGTATCGATTCTTGCCTGTTTCCGTGCAGCAGCTTCTTCGATCCTCATTTTTGGCAGACCGGTTTCAATAGCCCGTGCCATTCCACCTAGCTGTTCAATTTCCCGGATCAGTTTCCATGCACTGTGAGACAATTCATGGGTAAGGTACTCAACATAATATGATCCAGCCCATGGATCTATAGAGCGGGTAATCTGAGTCTCTTCCTGCAGGTACAACTGGGTATTCCGGGCAATTCTTGCCGAAAAATCAGTAGGCAGTGCAATGGCTTCGTCCAGTGCATTTGTATGCAGACTTTGTGTATGGCCTAGTGCTGCAGCCATAGCCTCGATACAGGTCCTGGCAATATTGTTGTAAGGATCCTGTTCCGTCAGGCTCCAGCCCGATGTCTGACAATGAGTACGAAGTACAAGTGATTTGGGATTTTTGGGTTTGAAGCCCGATACAATTTTTGCCCATAACATTCGGGCAGCCCGCATTTTGGCAATTTCCATAAAATGATTCATCCCGATTCCCCAGAAAAAGGATATTCTTGGAGCAAAAGTATCAATATCAAGTCCTGCTGCAATACCCGTTCTCAGATATTCAAGGCCGTCGGCAAGGGTATATGCCAGTTCAATATCAGCCGTCGCTCCCGCTTCCTGTATATGATAGCCGGAAACACTGATCGAGTTAAATCTGGGCATATACTTCGATGTATACTGTAAAATATCGGCAATTAACTTCATCGAGGCTTCCGGAGGATATATATAAGTATTCCTTACCATAAATTCTTTCAGGATGTCATTCTGAATCGTCCCCGACAGCAACTCCAGGTTTGCACCCTGTTCAAGAGCAGTGACTATATAAAATGCCATGATCGGCAGAACCGCTCCGTTCATGGTCATGGAAACCGACATCTTATCAAGGGGTATCTGATCGAAAAGGATTTTCATATCCATTACGGAAGAAACAGCAACCCCGGCCTTACCAACATCACCAACTACCCGCTCATGATCGGAATCATAACCCCGGTGCGTGGCAAGATCAAAAGCAACAGATAATCCCTTCTGACCGGCTGCCAGATTTCTCCTGTAAAAAGCATTTGATTCTTCGGCTGTGGAAAATCCCGCATATTGCCTGACAGTCCAGGGTTGCATGACGTACATAGTGGAGTAGGGCCCTCTCAGGAAAGGTGGAATACCAGCTGCATAATCCAGATGTTCTATGCCGGCAAGATCATCACGCGTGAACAGGCTTTTAACATTGATCTGCTCTGCGGTCATCCAGTCTGAAACAGGCAATTTACC
>CAZEKO010000107.1:5383-6667 GCA_964512775.1 uncultured Bacteroides sp.
ATATCCTGGATAATCCCTTTGCTGAATGCATTCACAATTCCCCCTTCTTTTTCTATGTCAATAAATATTTTCCAGGCATTTTCTGATATTTTATTTGTCAGGTTTTCTATATAAAATGAACCGGCGGATGGGTCTGCAACCTTGTTAAAATAGGCCTCCTCCCGGAGGATGAGCTGGATGTTCCTGGCAAGCCTGTCACTGAATTCACCGGGATTTCCGGCTGCATGATCAAATGGTATTACCGTAAGTGAATCCGCACCTCCAAGAATGGCAGACATGGCCTCAGTTGTTGCCCTTAACAGGTTATTGTAAGGATCCAGAACAGTCTGGTTCCACCCCGATGTTGAGCAGTTAATTCTCATAATACATGAATCCTTCTGTCCGGGTGCGAATGCGTTTGTTATCACCGACCAGAGCAATCTTGCCGCCCTGAGTTTTGCTATTTCCGGGAAATATTCTGATCCTGTTGAAAAATGAAATGAAATCCTGGAAGCAATATCACTGGGATTTAATCCAGGATCTGTCAGTTCAGCTATGTATTCCGCGCCAGTTGCCAGAGCAAATCCCAGCTCCTGGCTAATTGTTGCCCCGGCCTGATGAAAAATCACCGGTGTCACTGCTATTACTCTGAAAGATGGTAGATGGGTGATTGCAAAATTCAGGGCACTTTTTAATGAAGACAGATCCTTTTCCTTATCCTTGTAGAAATTTCCTGTCTGGAATAAATGTCCAAAAGGATCAAGATCTACAGAGCCTTTAATTCCAGCTGGATCAAATCCTTTTTTTCGGGCTAACTCATATAACAGACTTAAAAGTGTATGATCGTTGACAGGAAGACTGAATTGAATTGGAACACTTTGAATATCAATATTCGCCAGTAATTTTTCAAGTTGATTTATATCTCCGGGTAGTTTTTCAGTCAGTATAAATCTGGGGGAGCTCACTCCTTTTTCGAGCAAGGAAAGAGCTTTAAGATTGGCTTCTTTAAAAGAATTAACGTAAATATCCTGACTAATATCCCAATCATTATTCCTGGTTCTGTTTCCACGAACATATGGATATTCTCCCGGATTACTGTCGATAAAGGGAAGTCCAGACAGATCTTCCCTTCGGTAGTATGGCCGCACCATAATCCCATCTAAGGTGTGCCAGACCAGATTTTTATCATAGTCTGCTCCTTTAAGGTCTTCGCGGATCTTATCTTCCCACTGACTTGTAGAAACAGGCGGAAATTCCCCGAAAAGCTTCTCTCTTTGTTCTTCAGATTTCATTATCTGCTAACAA
>CAZEKO010000108.1:0-1909 GCA_964512775.1 uncultured Bacteroides sp.
AGTCATTTCTTCCTGCCCCATGCCACTTCAACGTTTGATCTTTTTCCAGCACCAATCTGTTATTGTCAAGGAGCCAACGGATTACTCTTATCCCCTTGTTTTCAGGTAATGATAGTGAATCAACCAGCATCTCCAGAGTCAAACTTTGCTCCGATAACAAATCCTTTATTTCTTCTACGGCGAGATCATATTCATATTTACTGAGGTCAAGTTCTTCATTCCTCATACATACATCGCAGTGTCCGCAACGCCTTGCATTTTTTTCACCGAAATATTCAAGCAGCAAAACGCTCCTGCAATGTTCTTTTTCAGTTGCATAACGAATAACCTCATTGATTCTTTTTGTATATCTGTCTTTTCTGTCTTTGTAATTTTCTTTAGATATTCTGAGATTTTTAACATCCAGCCTTTCTTCAGTAAATATGACGACAGGCGTTTTTTTCTGGGGAAGATACCTGATTATTCCCATCGAATTTAATTTTTTCAGGTAATCAATGATGACTTCAGTTTTTACTTTTGCCTTTAAAGCAAGTGAATCTTCATATATAGTTATAAAATCTGTAAAAACACCTGTATATGTTCTCAGCAGAAGTTTGATAAAGGCATCAAAATCAACATTTTCGATTTGAAATCTATAAAGCTCATCCCTCGCAGCCAGAAATTTAATTTTAGAAGGATTGAAAATTTCTTCAGTAACTTCAAGGTAACCTTCAAGCTGCAATATTTTAAGGCTGCTGTAAATGGTAAGTATACTCAGTTTATACCTTGATGCAAATTTTGCAATATTAAAATCGAATACCTGGTCTTTTGCGCTACCCAGAGGAATCTGGAAAAAGTTGCCTAAAGCACGGTAAATCTGCCGGATCATATCAGGTTCCGGAAAATTCACAATTAGTCTTTTTTGAGAGCTTAATTTATCCCCGTCGTTATATAAAAGGATGGCATGAGCAGGCCTGTTATCACGGCCAGCACGGCCTGCTTCCTGGAAATATTCCTCCAGAGAATCAGGAAGATCAATATGAATGACAAAACGAACATCAGGTTTGTCAATACCCATTCCAAATGCATTTGTTGCGATTATTATCCTGATCTTACCGTTCATCCATTCCTGCTGTTTCCTGTTCCTCACAGGATGAACAAGACCGGCGTGATAATAATCGCAAGAAATAGAGTTTTTCTGAAGGTAATCAGCAAGATCTTTCGTTTTTTTCCTGCTTCTGACATAAATTATTCCGCTTCCCATCATCTGCCGGACAAGTCTCAGGATGTACTTTTGTTTATCTTCAGCTTCCCGTACAGTATAAACCAGATTTTTCCTTTCGAAGGTAGTTCTTAGCAGGTTTTTTGGACGAAAATTCAACCTCTCCTGTATATCTTCACAAACCTCTGGTGTCGCTGTCGCAGTGAGTGCCAGGACAGGAACTCCCGGAAGGTATTTTCTAAGTTCTACTATTCTAAGATATGATGGCCTGAAATCATAACCCCACTGGGAGATACAATGCGCTTCATCAACCGCTATAAGGTTTACATTCATCTTCTCAATTCTGACCTTGAAGATTTCAGTACCCAACCGTTCCGGGGAAAGATACAGAAACTTATAATTACCATATATTGCGTTATCCAATGCCACATCAATCTCATCTCTTGACATACCTGAATGAACAGCTAATGCCCGTATACCCCGTTGGTTAAGCTTTTCAATCTGGTCTTTCATAAGAGCGATCAGAGGGGTAATGACCAGGCAAATACCTTCCCTGGCAAGAGCAGGCACCTGGAATGTTACAGACTTACCACCTCCTGTCGGCATCAAACCAAGCGTGTCATTTCCTGCTGCAACGGATTTAATAATATCATCCTGCAGTGGAAGGAATTCCCTGAATCCCCAATATTTTTCAAGTATCTGCTGGTA
>CAZEKO010000108.1:2009-6641 GCA_964512775.1 uncultured Bacteroides sp.
TGACACAGCCCCAATTTCGCTATTTTTTTGTATTTTCGCACAATTTATTCAAACTAAAACCACAAAGCCATGTCTTTTGAGGATCAGAAAATTATATCGGAAGGCCTGACGTTTGATGATGTGCTGGTATTACCATCTTATTCCGAAGTTCTTCCACGTGAAGTTGATATTAAGACTCATTTCTCGAAAAACCTTAAGATGAATGTCCCTATTGTTTCTGCTGCAATGGACACGGTAACTGAAGCTAATCTGGCAATAGCTATTGCAAGAGAAGGAGGGATAGGCGTCATTCACAAAAATATGAGCGTGGATGAGCAGGCCAGGCAGGTCCGTAAGGTTAAAAGAGCAGAGAATGTCATGATTCTTGATCCAATAACTATCAGAGCAGAAGGAACAATTTCTGATGCTCTTAACCTGATGCAGGAATATAAGATTGGTGGAATTCCTGTTATTGATGCTAATAAGAAGCTGATCGGGATTGTAACAAACCGTGACCTGAGATTTGAAACAAAGATGACCCGTCCGGTTCGCGAAGTAATGACAAGTAAAAACATTATAACTACTACCCAGAAAACAGATCTCGAAAAAGCTGCTGAGATACTTAAGAAGCATAAAATTGAAAAACTACCAGTTGTGGATAGTGATAACTGTCTGATCGGCCTTATCACATACAAGGATATTACCAAATCAAAAGACAGACCAGGGTCATGTAAAGATCCTCAGGGAAGGCTGCGTGTTGCTGCCGGGGTTGGTGTGGCTACTGATGGCCTGGACAGGATTACCGCACTGGTGCAAGCAGATGTCGATGCAATTGTAATCGATACCGCACATGGCCATACCAAAGGCGTTATTGCCCTGTTAAAAAGAGCAAAGAAGAAATTTAGTAATATTGATATTGTTGTTGGAAATATTGGAACGGCTGAAGCTGCTGTTGACCTGGTCAAAGCTGGGGCAGATGCCGTCAAGGTGGGTATCGGACCAGGATCTATCTGCACTACACGCATCATTGCAGGAGTTGGCATTCCCCAGCTAACTGCTATTTTCAATGTCGCAAATGCCATAAAAGGAAGCGGTGTTCCTGTAATCGCTGATGGCGGTATCCGCTATTCCGGAGATATTGTTAAAGCCATTGCTGCAGGAGCAGATTCAGTTATGACCGGCTCACTTTTTGCCGGTGTAGAAGAGTCTCCGGGGGAAACCATTATTTATAATGGCAGAAAATATAAATCATACAGAGGTATGGGATCTATCGAAGCCATGCAGCAGGGATCTAAAGACCGGTACTTCCAGGATATGGAAGAAGACATCAACAAGCTTGTACCTGAGGGTATCACAGCAAGGGTCCCATTTAAAGGTAATCTTTCAGAGGTAATTTACCAGATGATAGGGGGTCTGAGAGCCGGTATGGGCTATTCCGGTTCAAAAGACATAGCATCTCTGCAGAAAGCAAAGTTTATCAGAATTACCAGTTCCGGTGTAATTGAAAGTCATCCTCATGATGTCACCATTACCCGTGAAGCTCCGAATTACAGCCGGTAATAAACTTTAATATCTTCCGTTATAAATTTAAATTTCATTATTCATGATAAAAAAATCATTTTTTCTCTTAGCTCTGGGTATTGGAATAATAGCCCAGTCACAAAATTACGAGGATGAAGTCCTGATGACAATCCATGACCGAAAAGTCACACTTGGTGAATTCGAAAGAATTTATAATAAGAACAACAGCAATCCATCAATCGAGCAGCAAACTGTTGACGAATATCTTGATCTTTTCATCAATTTTAAACTGAAAGTCATTGAGGCAGAAGAACGGGGAATGGATACCACTGTAGCTTTCCTGCGTGAATTCAACGGATACAAAAAACAGCTTGCAAAGCCATATCTAAGCGATAAGGCTGAAGCAGAAATCCTTGTACAGGAAGCTTTCAAAAGGGCACAGAATGATGTTCATGTAAGTCATATCCTCATACGTCTTGATGAATTTGCAGCTCCTGAAGATACCCTGAAAGCTTTTGAAAAAATCATGCAAATACGAAACAGAATAGAAGCCGGTGAAGATTTCGGAACCGTTGCAAAAGCTACTTCAGACGACCCCTCGGTAAAAGAAAATGGCGGAGATCTTGGGTGGATGAACGTTTTTAAAATGATATATCCTTTAGAGACAGCAGCATATAATACTCCTCCCGGAAGAGTATCAATGCCATTGCGGACAAGATTTGGTTATCATCTTGTTAAGGTTCATGAAAAAAGACCCTCCCTGGGTGATGTGAAAGTTGCACATATCATGGTGCTTACACCCGAAGCCATGTCGGAAGAGGACATAGTAAAAGCAAAAGAAAAGATCGATCAGTACTATGACAGCTTGCAAAGGGGTGTCGATTTTGCTGAACTTGCGAAGAGACATTCTGAGGACAGGGGTTCTGCAATAAATGGAGGGGAACTGCAATGGTTTGGGACGGGAAGGATGGTTCCTGAATTTGAGAATGCTTCATTTGCTATAAAACGTGTCGGTGATTATTCACAGCCGATACAAACAGCGTTTGGCTGGCATATTATTAAACTTATTGATAAAAGGGGAGTGGATAATTTTGATCGTATGAAGCCGGATCTGGAAAATATGGTGGCCAAAAGTGACAGAAATGTATATAGCAGAAAGGCTATGATCCAAAGGATAAAAAAACAAAATAATTTTAAGGAATTCCCGGGAAATCTTGACGTATTTTATACACTGGTTGATTCCACTATTTTCAGCAAAGAATGGGTCATACCTGACCGTGGTTATGTTAACAGGACATTATTCACACTTGGAAATAAAGATTATAAACTGAACGATTTTGCAGCTTACCTGGAAAACAACCAGGGCGGAAGATCGATGAACATACAGGTTTATATCAATAATAAGTATAACGAATTTACTGATAAATCCGTCCTGGAATTCGAGGAAAATCAGCTTCCAGTTAAATACCCTGAATTCCGGCATCTTGTTCAGGAATATCATGATGGGATACTCCTGTTTGACCTGACTGATCAGATGGTCTGGTCCAAAGCAGTTAAGGATTCGGCCGGGCTTGAAGAATTTTATGAAAATCATAAAAAAGACTATATGTGGGAAGAAGACAGACTGGATGCAACAATTTATTCCTGCAAAGATGAAACTGTAGCAAAAAAAACAAGGGCTTTGCTTACAAAAAAGAGTAAACAGACGAAATCCCCAGCACAGGTTGTCGAATCTGTAATCAAAGCATTTGGTGACAGTTCATGTATTCAGTACAGAACAGGAATCTTTGAAAAGGGTGAAGATGCATCAATTGACAAAATGGACTGGAAAACAGATATTTCTAAAAATATTGAAGAAAATGACAGAATTGTTATTATAGTAAAAAATAAAATTGTCAAACCTGAACCTAAGAAACTCAATGAAGCCAGGGGGATTGTTACGGCCGATTATCAGACCTACTTAGAGAAGCTTTGGATACAGGAGTTAAGGGAGAAATATAAGGTTGAAGTCAACAAGGAACTATTATCGAAAATTAAATAATCGCTTGATGATTAAGAATGTTTTAATATTATTAATTTTTACACTTTTTATACCAGCCTGTGATAAGTTTGAAACACGCAAAACTGAAAAACCGCTAGCCAGGGTTGGCGAAGAATACTTATATCCATCTGACGTAGAAGAAATATTTTCTGGAAAAATTACTCAAAATGACAGCCTTCTTTTATTAAATAACTTTATTGATAAATGGATCAGGAAGCAACTCATCCTTCAGAAAGCGGAACTGAATCTTACAGAAGAACAAAAGGATGTCACAAATCAGTTAGATGAATACCGTTCCTCTTTGCTGATTTTTAAATATGAGCAATCACTGATCCTGCAAAAACTTGATACCGCTGTCAGTCAGACTGAAATTGAAGAATATTATAATGCAAATCCCTCGAACTTTATTCTTGATAAAAACCTTGTCAAAGCACTTTTCATTAAATTACCAAGAAATGTTCCGAATATTGATCAATTCAGGCGAATTTACGGTTCAGATCTTAATGAAGATATCCAGCAGCTTGAAAGTTATTGCTATCAATATGCTACCAAATATGACTTTTTTTATGATATGTGGATAAATTTCACCGGAATTCAGTCGGAACTGCCTCAAACAGTCTGGTCACCTGAAAGATCTTTAAAATGGTACAAAAGAATTGAACAGAGGGATTCGACTTACTATTATTTTGTATATATACGTGATCGCAGGCTTGAAGGAGAAACTGCTCCTATTGATTATGTGTCAGACAACATTAAAAGTATAATACTTAACAAGCGTAAGGTCCATTTTATCACCGATATGGAGAATGATATTTTCAATGATGCAATGTCGAAAGGGGAATTTACCATATACTAGTAAGCATGAAGCATGGAGATATGGCTAATGAATTATCTATTGAATGAAGCAAGCAAAGCGAGCAGAAGAACAATTGAAAAACAAATGAAAATCAAACTTTACCTAATCAGCATAATACTTATTCTGGTTAATTTTTTGGACTCTTTTAGCCAGCCCCGAATTCTTGACCGTGTTGTTGCAATTGTCGGGGATTATAAAATACTGCAATCGGATATCGAAAATCTTTATCTCCAGT
>CAZEKO010000109.1:0-2534 GCA_964512775.1 uncultured Bacteroides sp.
CGATTCCATCTAACACGTTCCTCTTTAAATCTGACAGGCACCTCCTTTTCCTCTGCCGGAAAACCGATCGATACCAGCGAGAACGGTTGTATATGCGCCGGCAGACTGAAGATCCCCCTGATCCCATCCATCCTTTCCCTGCGCGGGTAAACCCCAAGCCAGACCGCCCCAAGTCCCAGTGAATGGGCAGCCAGCAAAATATTCTGTGTCGCCGCTGAACAATCAACAGGCCAGTATCCTTTGCTCAGCTCAAGCTTTTCGTCCCCGCAAACCAGTATTGCTGCCCCTGCTTCTGATAACATTTTAGCGTATGGATGGACTTTCATGATCTTCTCAAACAGTTCCACCTGATCAATGACAATAAAATGCCATGGCTGCTCATTACGGGCTGAGGGTGCATACATCGCAGATTTTAACAATAAGTCAATGAGTGACTTATCAACATCTCTGCGGATGTAATGACGTATGCTTCTCCGCGTGATTATTGCTTCGATTACAGGATTCGGCCAGTGTTCCATTTAAATAATATTAACAGTTTATAAACAATTTAGTAAAGATTGTGAACAAAATTTTTTACTAAGTTTAGCTAAATTGCCATTGTGTCACCCTAATACGACGAGATGCCGAAGAAAAAGATCAGGAAGATTTTTGTGCTCGACACAAATGTTCTTTTACACGATTACAAATGTATCTATAAATTTGAGGAAAATGACATTGTCATTCCCATAACCACGCTCGAAGAGCTGGACCGTTTCAAGAAGGGCAATGACATGATCAATTTCCACGCCCGGGAATTCACAAGGGAGCTCGATAAACTTTCGGGCGACCAGCTTTTCAATGGCGGCATATCCCTTGGCAAAGGCCTGGGCAAGCTTTCAATTGAAACCGGCAAGCCTTTCTCACCGGTCATCAAAGCCTCTTTCCCTGAAGATACTTCCGACCACCGCATCCTGGCTATTGCCGAGCATATCTTCAAGAATAATGACCGTGAGGTGATCCTGATCTCCAAGGATATCAACCTGCGGATGAAAGCCAAGTCCATAGGCATTATGGCGCAGGATTACCAGAACGACAAGATCGCCAGCATCGATGACCTGTATAAAGGCATCACCCTGCTTGAAAATGTCAATGACAAACTGATCGCAAAATTGTACGAAGGTTTCAACGGTGTCCCTCTTAAAGAATTTAAACTGGGTCCTGAACCTTCTGCTCATCAATATTATATAATGAAAAACGGCAAATCGAGTGCCCTGGCGCATTATGATCCGTTTAACAAAGTCATTGACCGTGTTGAGAAACAAAAAATGTATGGTATCGATCCCCGTAATGCCGAACAGACTTTTGCACTGGATGCGCTGATCCGGCCAGAGATACAACTGGTCAGCCTTACCGGTAAGGCAGGAACGGGGAAAACCCTCCTGGCACTGGCTGCTGCCCTGCACCAGAGAAAATTATATACCCAGATCTTCCTGGCCAGACCGGTTGTACCACTTGCTAACCGCGATATGGGATTCCTGCCGGGAGATATCAAGGAGAAACTTGATCCATATATGCAGCCCCTTATTGATAACCTGTCGGTGATCAAGCATAAATTCAGCCAGCAGAGTCCTGAGTTTACCAAAATCGAAGAAATGCTTAAGACAGAAAAACTTGTCATTACTCCTCTTGCATATATCAGGGGCCGGAGCCTTTCAAATGTTTTCTTCATAGTGGATGAGGCACAAAACCTCACACCCCATGAAGTGAAAACAATTATTACCCGGGCAGGTGAAGGCACAAAAATGGTATTTACAGGCGATATTGAACAGATCGATTCACCATACCTCGACTCCCTGTCAAACGGCCTGTCCTACCTGTCAGATAAAATGAGAGGACAGGAAATATTTGCACATGTCAACCTCATCAAGGGAGAACGCAGCTTTCTTGCAGAACTGGCTAGTAACCTCCTGTAAATGCCTCTGAGGATCACTTATTTTATATCCCTTTTTTCATTATATTTGAAATAACCCGAACTTAGCACTCAGAACTTTAAACTTTAAACTGTAAACTGTAAACCATCAAAGTATGTCTAAACATTTATATATCGTTCGTCATGCCAAATCCAGCTGGGATTATGAAGACATCAGCGATATCGACAGACCTTTAAGTATAAGGGGAATCAGAGATGCAGTTAATATGGCTGGCAGGTTGAAATCAAATGGGGACATCCCAACACTGATGATATCCAGTCCGGCATGCCGTGCGATTCATACTGCAACAATTTTTGCCAGGATATTAAAGTTCCCAGCCGAAAACATTATGATCGCAGAAAAAATTTACCCCGGAAACATTAATGATATCCTGAAAATTCTTGAAAAAATCGAAGAACATCATTCTTCAGTTATGATCTTTGGACATAATCCGGTTTCTACCGAACTGGCTAATTATTTCCTGAAATATCCGGTCGATAATGTTCCGACTGCCGGAGTTGTGACCTTGAATTTCTCCGGAGACAGCTGGAAGGATTTAAGAGAGTCTAAAGCTAAAAGTGAACT
>CAZEKO010000109.1:2634-6605 GCA_964512775.1 uncultured Bacteroides sp.
ATTTCTCCGGAGACAGCTGGAAGGATTTAAGAGAGTCTAAAGCTAAAAGTGAACTCGTCGATTTCCCCAAAAAAGTATAAGACCAACATCTGAATATTTATTAATTTTAATCTTTGTCATAAATTAACCTTTTGACCTTTTGACCTTGTAACCTTGTAACCATTGTCGCCTTGAGCAAAGAAGCAAAAATAATAAACCGTGAGATCAGCTGGCTGTCATTCAATGAGAGAGTCCTGCAGGAAGCCTCAGATCCAGACGTACCCCTGATTGAACGGTTTAAATTCCTTGGCATATACTCCAATAACCAGGATGAATTCTTCAAAGTTCGGGTGGCAACAATAAAAAGAATGATCGATGTTGAAAAATCAACAGGCATCCGGAATAAAGAAAAACCCCGTCATATCCTGAATGAAATCCAGGAGAAAGTTCTCAAGCTGAATGATAAATTCGAAAAGACCTATTCGATTCTGATCAAGGAACTTGAAAAGCATAATATTTTCATAATTAATGAAAAACAACTGAATCCTGAACAGGCATGGTACGTCAGGAATTACTTTCACGAACATGTCCATTCTGTGATCACTCCTATTATGCTCCAGAATGTCAAGGTATTTCCGCATCTGAAAGATTATTCGATATACCTGGCTATACGTTTGTCCAGGGAAAATCCGTCATCTGAAAGTCAGCTGGCCATTATCGAGGTGCCAACTGAGGAAATCAGCAGGTTTATTGTCCTTCCCCCGATTAATAAAAAGAAATATATCATACTTCTTGACGACGTAATCCGGTTTTGTCTGGATGACATATTTATGACATTCAAATTTGACAGGTACGAAGCTTATACAATTAAATTGACTCGTGATGCAGAGCTTGATATCGATAACGACCTCTCAAAGAGTTTCCTTGAAAAAGTTAACGAGAGTGTAAGTGACAGAGTAAAAGGCCAACCTGTCAGGTTTGTTTATGATAGTTCCATGTCCCGGGATATACTGAAATATCTGATCAGGAGTCTTGGACTAAATGATGAAGACAATCTTATAGCAGCGGGAAGATATCACAATTTCAAGGATTATATGAAGTTCCCCAATCTTGGTGGGAAGAAACTGGTTTATAAGCCAACACCTCCGACTCCTCATCCGATGATAAAACCAAGAACCAGTAAACTTGATATCATTTCCAAAAAGGATATTCTGTTACATGTTCCCTACCAGAAATTCGATCATTACATCAATCTTCTCAGGGAGGCCTCTATTGATCCGGGAGTTATCAGCATTCAGATTACGCTCTACCGTGTTGCCTATAACTCAAGGGTGATCAATGCACTGATAAATGCCGCCCTGAATGGGAAGAAAGTGACAGTAGTTATTGAACTACAGGCCAGGTTTGATGAAAAAACCAATATTTACTGGTCAAGAAAACTGGAAGAGGCCGGGGCACAGGTGATTTTCGGAATGCGAGGATTAAAAGTGCATTCGAAACTTCTGCTGATCGTGAGGAAAGAAAATAAGAAAATCGTAAAATACGCTTCCATAGGTACTGGAAACTATCATGAAGGAACTGCCTTTGTTTATGCTGATCTGCATCTGCTTACAGCAGACAGAAGGATCACTGAGGAAGTAGACAAGGTGTTTAAATTCTTTGAAACTAATTACAGAACATTCACATTCAAGCACCTCCTGGTATCTCCTCTTTATATGAGGAAAAGATTATACAGGATGATCGATAATGAAATAAAAAATGCCATTGCAGGAAAGGATGCAAGTATCATCCTGAAAATTAATAGCCTTGTAGATTATGACATGATACAGAAGCTATACGAGGCCAGTATAGCAGGTGTAAAAATCAAAGCTATCATCCGTGGGATGTGTTCACTTATCCCCGGAGTTCCGGGATTAAGCGATAATATCAAGGTAATCAGCATTGTTGACAAGTTTCTTGAGCATTCCAGAGTATTTGTATTCTGTAATAATCATAAGGAATTGTATTATATCTCTTCTGCCGACTGGATGCCACGTAACCTCGATAACCGGATCGAAATCGCAACTCCAATCTATGACCGCGATATCCAGAAAGAAATAAAGACCATGCTGAGCATACAATTGAAAGATAATGTCAAAGCAAGGATCATTAATGCTTCAGGTGATAATCAATATAAATCTCACCATAATTCCCGGAAGGTAAGATCCCAGATGGAGCTTTACAAATACTACAAGAAACTAAGTGCTGTGAATCAGGATTGAAAACTTACCTTAAATATTTAACAGACGAACATGGATCTTGAAAATCTTTGCGTGGAGGTAAAGAACCTGGCTATTGAAACAGGTAGTTTTATCCTGAACGAACAAAAACGCTTTTCATCCGAAGAAATCCAATCCAAAGGAGTACATAACTATGTTACTTATGTGGATACCACATCTGAGGAGAAACTGGTAGCGGGATTAAAAATACTCTTACCCGAAGCGGGATTTATTGCTGAGGAAGGGACAACAATTACCAAAGGAGAACGGTTCAACTGGATCGTTGATCCCCTTGACGGGACCACAAATTTCATTCACGGACTCCCCCCGTATGCTATCAGTATCGCCTTGTCTGATGCAGACGAAATTGTACTCGGTGTGGTATATGAAATCACTTCTAATGAATGTTTCTATGCCTGGAAAGGCAGCCCTGCCTACATGAATGGCCGGGAAATACGGGTTAGCACTACAGATTTAGTCAACAAATCATTGATTGCCACCGGTTTTCCTTATACCAATTTCGAAAGGATTGAACCCTTCATGCAATCTATGAGATATTTTATGAAACATTCACACGGAGTGAGAAGGCTGGGATCTGCAGCAACTGACCTGGCTTATGTTGCATGTGGCCGTTTTGAGGCTTTTTATGAATACGGGCTTAATCCATGGGATGTGGCTGCAGCTGTACTTATCATCCGGCAGGCAGGAGGAAAGGTATGTGATTTCAACGGTGGAGATAACTGGCTTTTCGGAAAAGAGATCGTTGCTTCGAATAATGCTATATATGATGAATTTCGTGAAATAATCTGCAACATTATGCTTGAACAAAAAAAATTGTAATTTCATTCCGTACTTTACCTTACAGATGTCATTTATCCTATTTAATATTATTATTGGCTTATGGTGGTTGATCGCATTACTCCCGTTGAAAATTCTGTATTTCTTTTCCGATATACTATTCCTCTTTACTTATTATTTCCCGGGCTACAGGAAAAAAACAGTCCTGAAAAACCTCAGGAATGCCTTCCCTGAAAAATCAGAGGCCGAGATTAAGGTTATTTCAAAAAAGTTCTATCATCACTTTAATGATGTCCTGATTGAAATCCTTAAGATGATTCATCTCTCACCCAGTGAGCTTGCTGACCGGATAAAAGTAAAAAATCCGGAAGTTCTTAACGATTTGTATAGTCAAAACAAATCTGTGATAGCAGTTGTAGGACATTATAACAATTGGGAATGGATACTCGGAACCAAACCAGACGTTCCTTATCACTCTATGGCAATCTATAAACCACTGAATAATAAATATTTCAACAAATTTATTATCCGGAACCGAAGCAGGTATGGAGTAGAACTTATTTCAATGCGGGAAACCTTACGGAAAATTCTCTATTATAAAAAAATCAATAAAGTCACTTTATGTGCTTTCATTACCGACCAGTCACCTGTCTGGGAAGAAACACAATATTGGGCCCATTTTCTGAACCAGCTTACACCGGTGTACCTCGGTATTGAAAAAATGGCAATAAAAACCGGGCAGGCTGTGGTTTTTCTGCATGTCCATAAAATTGCGCGTGGTAAATATGAAATGGAAGTAATCAGGCTTTTCGATAATGTAGACAATGTTTCACCTTATGAGATTACTAATAAGCACCTGTCAGTACTTGAAAAAATTATTACCGCCCGGCCTGAATACTGGCTCTGGACTCACCGCAGATGGAAACTGACACCACG
>CAZEKO010000110.1:0-1160 GCA_964512775.1 uncultured Bacteroides sp.
GATGGAACCCTTTACAAACTCACAGGAGAAGCTACTTTAACAGCTAAATTTACTTTCCGCAGTAAGAAGTATGTTCAGGATGCTACTGCAGGCATTGAAATCGATGATCCTGGCAGTGTTATCACGACCAGTTATAATATCGGGGATGGCATAACCGGGATCATAGGGACTTTATTGGAATATAACGGATTGCTGCAATTCACACCAAAAGAAGATCCGGGAGTTGCCACATCAACCGGAAATTCAATTGTCCCAATTGATCTGACGATCGGTGAGTTTCTGGCGAACTCTGAAGCCTATGAATCCAGGATCATAAAATTCACCAGGGCAACTTTTGAGAATGCAGGAAGCACCTTCCAGAATGGTCAGAATTATAATCTGGCCCAGGGCACTGATATTACTGTCTTCAGAACCCAGTATTATGACCTGGATTATATCGGGACAGCTATACCACAGCTTGCCGACGTTACAGGAATCGGTTATGAATATAAAGGAACCCCGGAAATTGTTAGCCGGTCACTTGCAGATATCGTGGAAGTCATACTGAGCAGTGAAAAGGATATACTGACATTTGTCCTGACTCAGCAATCAGGAAATGCGGTTGTAAATTCCTCCAATCATACGGTTGATATTGAGGTCGTTGCAGGTACAAATGTTACTGCACTCACACCTGTGATTACCTTATCAGCCGGTGCAACCATTGATCCTGAATCGGGAACACCTGTTGATTTTACAGGTCCTGTTGTTTATACTGTTACTGCCGAGGACGGATCTACCCAGGATTGGGCTGTAACTGTAACAGTAGCTACAACTGTTCCGGACAACTTCATCGAAGGGAAGGTTCATGTTTATCCAAATCCAAACAGCGGAAGGTTCTATATTACTCTGGCATCAGAACAACAAGCTGATTATAAATTGCAGGTTCTTAATATGGCTGGCAGGATTGTTTATAACAAAGAATATAACTCTGTCTCTTTAGTCAATGAACCGACAGATACTGGAATATCTGAGCCGGGATTATACCTGGTCAGAATTATTTCAGGATCTTCTACATGGACAGGTAAATTGATCATTCAATAATGCCATGAATTAATTGAAGAAAAAGGTCATCGAAGAGATGGCCTTTTCTTTTTGTTTAGCCATGTAACAATGTAACCATG